>NZ_JBEXSY010000002.1:0-270667 GCF_040613895.1 Nocardiopsis sp. NPDC006198
GTCGTCCACGGCCAGGAGCCGGGGCTCGGCGAGCAGGGCCAGGGCGACGCCCAGGCGGCGCCGTTCGAGCATGGACAGGTCCTTGACCATGGTGCAGCGGTCCAGCTCGCCGAAGACCGGCCCGCTGGAACATCTCCACGGTCCCCGTGTAGACCTCGGCACTGGGGGCCCGGCCGCCCACCGTGTCCACCGGGTAGGCCTCCAGGACGCGCGCGCCGCCGGCGCGGGCGTACTCGACCGCCCCGTCCAGCAGACGGCTGCCCAGGCCCCGCCGGCGCCGGCGGGGCGGCAGCCAGAAGCAGACCAGCGCCCAGACCCCCGGCTCCGTGGGGTCGGCGGGGCGCAGGGAGCGCGACCGGGCCAGCCGGATGAAGTCGTCGCGCGGAGCCACGGACACCCAGCCGCACGGCCCCTCCTCGTCGTAGGCGAGGAGGCCGGGCACTTTGCCGTCCAGGGTCAGGCGGCGCAGTTCCTCCTTGTTGTCCACGCCGCGCATGGAGCGCTCACAGGATGTGCTCGCCGTGTGGTCCTTGGCCCGCCGGCGGAAGAACGTGCACCAACAGTGCCCGTACGCCCCGGTCGGTCCGAAAAGGTTCTCCAGGTCATCCCACCGCTCGGCGGTGGCGGGCTCGATTGAGACGATGGACATCGGACTCCCTCGACGAGACACACTGGCCGCCACAACTGTGATCCAGCACACTAGCGATTATTCGCCGTGACCGAAAGAACACAGATGCCCCCCATCGAACACTTTCTGGTTATTCGTGGAGAAACGCCCCCGTGTGCGTGGCCGGAGGACGGGCCCGCCCCCGTCCCGCCCCCCGGCCGCCGGCTCACGCCGGCGAGCGCTCGGACTCGTCCGGCCGCAGCGCGTCCTCGGGCCCCCAGCACTCCACCCCCCGCAGGTCCGGCATCCGGTCGCGGGTGAAGACCGGGTCGATCCCCTCGCGCCGCTGTCCGACGTAGTCCTTGAGCAGGCGTGCGGCGACCGCCGTGAGCGGCACGAGCGCCAGGAGGTTGACCAGCGCCATCAGGCCCATGGTCGTGTCCGCCAGCGTCCAGATGAGGTCGATCGAGCCGAGCGCCCCCAGGAAGGTCGCCGTCAGGAAGACCAGCTTGTAGCCGAACAGGACCCTCTCGTTCGTGGTCAGGTACTCCAGGTTGGACTCGCCGTAGTAGTAGTTGCCGAGCACCGAGGTGAACGCGACCAGGAAGATGATCAGCGTCATCAGGTGCAGCGCCCACGGACCGAGCGCCGCCTGGAGGGCGAACTGGGTCAGGTCGCCCTCCAGCTGCCCGTCACCGGTGCCCGGGTTGCCGAGCAGGATGATGAACGCCGTGACCGAGCAGACGACGAGGGTGTCCAGGTAGACCCCGAGCGTCTGGACCAGGCCCTGCTTGACCGGGTGGGAGACCGCGGCGCTGGCCGCCGCGACGGGGGCCGATCCCAGGCCCGCCTCGTTGGAGAACATGCCCCGGCGCACGCCCTGGATGATCACGACGCCCAGGCCCGCCGCGGCGAACTCCCGCACCCCGAAGGCGTGCTGGAAGACGAGGGCGATCATGCCCGGGACGGCCTCCCAGTTGAGCGCCATGACGACGAGGCCGAGCAGCACGTACAGCGCGGCGAAGAACGGGATGAGCGCCTGGGCGGTGTTGGCGATCCTGCGGACCCCGCCGAAGATCACCAGCGCGGTGAGGACGACGAGCAGCACGCCGATGAGCGCGGACATCCACAGTCCGGTGCCGCTGCCCAGGTCCTCGGCGGAGTTCGCGATGGTGTTGGTGATCGTGTTGCTCTGCACCGCGTTGAAGACCAGCGGGAACGTCACGATGAGCGTGAGGGCGAAGAGGACGCCTGCCCACTTCTGGCCCAGGCCCCGCTCGATGTAGTAGGCGGGCCCGCCCCGGTACCCCGCCGGGTCGCGGACCTTGTAGAGCTGGGCGACCGTGGACTCCACGAAGCTCGCGGCGCACACCACGACCGCCATGGCCCACATCCAGAAGACGGCGCCGGGGCCGCCCAGGGAGATCGCGATGGACACCCCGATGATGTTGCCCGTGCCGATGCGGGCCGCGGCCGAGATCATGAACGCCTGGAGCGAGGAGACGGCCCTCTTGCCGTCGGGGGCGATCTCGGGCCTGCTCCGCAGGACCCGGAACATCTCCGGGAGCATGCGGATCTGGACGACCCCGGTCCTGACCGTGATGTACAGGCTGACCGCCACCAGCAGCGGGATCAGGATCCAGGACCAGAAGAACTCGTCGTTGAAGGCGGCGACGGCGTCGGTGAGGCGCGCGTCGAGGGGTTGTGCTGCGTCTGCGGATATCACGGGGGACGGGGCTCCTTCGCTCCGAAAGGGACAACCGCTCCCACCTACCCGTGAAGTGCACCGAATCACCACCGGGGGCGCACACCGGCGCGATGGTGATGATTCCGTTACTGCCCGTGCCCTGCGTCAGCCCTTGTGGACGAGGTCCGCGTAGCCCTGGTTCTTCCCGATGTAGGCCCGCGCGAAGGGGCAGATCGGCACGACCTTCAGGCCGCGCTCGCGGATGTCGTCCAGGGACTCTCGCATGAGTGCGCTGGCCACGCCCCTGCCCTCGAAGGCCGGGTCGACCTCCACGTGGGGCAGGGCGTACACGCCCTCGTCGATCAGGTGGTAGGCGGAGAAGCCCACCACCTCCCCGTCCGCGCTGACCTCGTAGCGCGAGCGCTCCGGCACGTCGACGACCGTCAGGTCCATGACACTTCCCCGCCTCCTGCGTCCGCACACGCCGTGTGCGCGTGATGGGTGGGCCCTGGGGCCACGTTCCCACACCTACCCACCACGCACACCCCGGGCCCCGTCCCCGGCCCCCGGGCGCGGGGCGCCGGGGGTTCTGGGAGAACGTGGACCCGGCCTCTCGCACCCCCTGAGCGGGGGCGCGGGACGCGGGGCGGGGGTCAGCGGCCGGCGAGGTACGGGTCGGTGATCCCCCTGGGGCAGGCCAGCGCGTCCAGGTCCCAGCCGGCGAGCCCGGCGCCCGCCCGGTAGGCGCTCTCCAGGAACTCCAGGACGGTGGCGCGCGGGTCCGGCGACTTGCGCGCGTCGGCGTAGCGCAGCAGCGCCAGGTGCCCCTGGCCGCTGCTCACCCACTCCGCGGAGGGGGGGTCGAGCCTCCGGTCCGTGAGCCCGTCCGGCTCGGGCGCCGTGTAGGAGTAGAAACAGGGCTCCGGGATCTTGTCGTCGCCGAACCAGAAGCCGAAGCTCACCACCTCCCGCGAGTACGCCTCGCGCACCAGCTGCCCGGCCTCCCGTGGCTGGGGGACGGGGTGCGGGGAGAAGCGCGTGACGGCGATGTCGAACGTGTGCCAGAAGTGGTGCACCGGGCTGGTCTTGCCCGAGAAGCCGGCGGCGAACTCCTCCAGGACCAGGGCGACCTGGCTCAGCACCTGCCAGTAGCGGGTGGCGTGCTCGGGCACGTAGTCGGCGTGCTCGCGGTCCTCCGTGAACGGCCGCCCGGTGTCGGGCAGGTCGAACGGGGTCGCGTGCGGGATGCTGCCGTCCACGCCGAGGCTGTCCAGCGCCGACTGGAGCCCGAGGTAGAACGACGCCACGCTGTGCCCCTGGAGCGGGAAGGACGCGGTCCGCCCGTCCAGGTTCGCCGCGACCAGCCGGTGCCCGACGAAGTCGAAGTCGACGGTGAAGACGGGGTTGCCGTCCACGAGACCCATGGGACGGGTGGTGATGCCGCGCCCCGTGACGTGGAAGGGGACGTTCCACCAGTGATTGCGGCGCGGGCTGTGATGCAGTCGGACCTTGCCGACGACCTGCTCGAAGCGGTGCAGGGTCTGCTTGGTGTCGTACCACGAGTCGAGCGGGATGGCTGGGAACAGCTCCACGGACTCTCTCCTTCTCTCCTTGGTGGGTGGCGTACACGGCCGGACCTGCGGACCGGGACCGGTCCCCGGCCGTGCGGGGCTCACCAGCCCCGGCGTGTGGACCGCTCGGACCGGCCGGCGCCGGCCGTGTGCCGGTCCCGCGTGCGGTAGACGACGTAGGGGCGGAACAGGTAGCCGACCGGCGCGCTGAACGCGTGCACCAGCCGCGTGAACGGCAGCAGCGCGAACAGTGCCAGGCCCGTCAGCGCGTGCAGCTTGTACGGGGCCTCGGCGGCGGCCATCGCCGCGACGTCCGGCTGCAGGATCCAGATCGAGCGGAACCACGGGGAGACCGTCCGCCGGTAGTCCTGGGTGTGCCCGCCCGCCAGCTCGACCCCGGCGAAGTACGCGGTCATGCCCAGCCCGGTGAGGATCGCCAGGACCAGCACGAGGTACATGAGCTTGTCGTTGCGGGTGGTGGCGCTGAAGACCGGGCCCGTGGTGCGCCGCCGCCAGATCAGCAGGGCGATCCCGCCGAGCGTGCACACCCCCGCGACCAGGCCCAGGCCCAGCGCGGTGACGTGGTAGAGGGCGTCGGACACCCCGAGCGCCCGGGTCCACCCCTCGGGCACCAGGAGCCCCACCACGTGGCCGAGAACGACGAAGAGCAGGCCTGCGTGGAACAGCGGGCTGCCGATGCGCAGCAGCCGCGACTCGTAGAGCTCGGACGAGCGGGTGGTCCAGCCGAACCGGTCGTACCGGTACCGCCAGACCAGCCCGCCCACCGCGGTCACGAGCACCGTGTAGGGCAGGATGCCCCACAGGGCCAGGTCGAGCGGCCCGGAGCCGTTCACGCCTGTCCCCCGTCGCCGCAGCCGCAGCCGGGCCCCGACGCCCGCGGCGCGGGCACGCCCGGCGCCGGCGGCACGCCGCCCGCCGGCCCCCCGGCGCCCCGGCCGGAGACGTCGGTCACCGGCAGCGGGACCCGGACACCGTACGGCTCCAGGCCCACGTCCTCCGCCGGAGGCCCCTCGGCGGCGAGCCGCCGCACCGCCTCCCGGTCGTCCCGCCGCTGCGGGGGCAGGGTCATGCGGACGGCGTCGACGACCCGCGCGTACGGGGTCCCGTGGGCGCGCAGCGCCTCCCACAGCAGGTCCAGGCCCGGACGGAAGCGCAGCAGCAGCGCCCCGCCCCTGGCGGCGTCCCCCCTGGCCGCGAACTCCAGGACGACCGCCAGGTGGTCGGGCAGCTCCCCCGCGTTCACCGACCACCCCGACTCGGCGTAGACCCGCTTGATCTCGGCGAGCGCGTGCCCGCGCCGCCGGGTGTCGCCGTCGGTGTAGTAGGTCATGTGCAGGGCCCGGTGCCGGCGCAGGTCGAACACGTCGACGTAGTGCCGGCACAGTTCCAGCTCGGGCGTGCTGGCGGCGTGTTCGCAGAACTCCTGGAGCTCGGTGCGCACGGCGCCCCTGGGCAGCTCCGCGACCGCGCGCGCGACCAGCGGCAGGCGCTCGAAGAAGGCCTGGTCCGGATAGGCCAGGAGGACGGACGCGGCCTGGTGGGTGACCGCGATCCGGTGGGAGCGCCGGGCGGACCGGCCCGCGCCGAGCCAGCCCGGTCCCCGCTGCGCCGGAACCGCGGGGGCGCCCGCCCCCTCGACGGCCGCGGCCCGGTCCTCCCCGGTCGCGCCGCCCGTGTGCCCGTCCGCCCCGTCGGTGGTGGTGCTCATGACTGACCCCCCTCACGCGGCGCGGAGGCCCCGCCCCCGCCACCGCCGTCGGTGCCGTTGCCGTCCCCGCCCTGCCGGGGCGGGAAGAGTCCGTCGGGACGGCCGTTGCCGTCCCAGTTGAGGAGGTTGACGCGCCCCTCCGCGGGGACCCGCCCCTCCCCCTGCGCGGCCCCGCCGGTCTGGCGGTCCCGCAGGGCGTGGAAGGTCTCCACGGACGCGGCGTCCGGACGGCCGGACGCCTCGCCGAACGGGACGCCCCCCATCCCGCCCATCCCGGGTCCTCCCTCGAAGTCGAGGCCGCACCCGACCTCCTCGATGACCCCCCGGTCGGCCTCGTCCACCCCGTAGGCGGTGGGGACGACGTAGCGGTCGTCGTACTTGGCGAGGGCGAGGAGCCGGTACATGTCCTCGATCTCGGCGCCGGTCATGCCGACGGCCCCGGCGATGTCCTCGTCGCGCTCCTGCCCGAGGTTGATCCGGCGCATGTAGGAGCGCATGGCGGCGAGGCGGCGCAGGACCAGGTCGACGGGCGCGGTGTCCCCCGCCGTGAACAGCTCGGCCAGGTACTCGACCGGGATGCGCAGGGTGTCGATGGCGCCGAACAGGTTGCCGGCGTCCTCCCCGTCGTGCCCGGTGGAGGTGAGGGAGTCAACCACGGGCGACAGCGGCGGGACGTACCAGACCATCGGCATCGTCCGGTACTCCGGGTGCAGCGGCAGCGCCACCCGGAAGCGCTTGGCCAGCGCGTACACCGGTGAGCGGGCGGCGGACTCCACCCAGCGGTCGGGGATGCCGTCCCTGCGCGCGGCGGCGCGCACGGCCGGGTCCGCGGGGTCGAGGAACACGTCCAGCTGGGCGCGGTACAGCTCCTTCTCGTCCTCGACGGCCGCCGCGTCGCCCACCCGCTCCGCGTCGTAGAGGACGACGCCGAGGTAGCGGAGCCTGCCCACGCACGTCTCCGAGCAGATGGTGGGCATGCCCACCTCCACGCGCGGATAGCAGAACGTGCACTTCTCGGCCTTGCCGGTCTTGTGGTTGAAGTAGATCTTCTTGTACGGGCACCCGGTGACGCACATGCGCCAGCCCCGGCAGCGGTCCTGGTCGACGAGCACGATGCCGTCCTCGACCCGCTTGTACAGGGCCCCGCTCGGGCAGGACGCCACGCACGTCGGGTTGAGGCAGTGCTCGCAGATGCGCGGCAGGTAGAACATGAAGGTCTCCTCGAAGGAGAACCTCACCCTGTCGCCGAGCTTGCGCACGATCGGGTCGTGCCGGGCCAGCTCCGGCCCGCCCCCGAGGTCGTCGTCCCAGTTGGCGCTCCAGGTGACCTGCATCGGCTCGCCGGTGAGCGCGGAGCGGGGCGAGGCCACCGGGAAGTCGTCCCCCAGGGGCGCGTTGAGGAGGGTGTCGTAGTCGTACGTCCACGGCTCGTAGTAGTCCTGGATCGACGGCATCACGGGGTTCGCGAAGATCGTCGCCAGCCGCTTGATGCGCCCCCCGGCGCGCGGCACCAGGCGGCCCCCGGCCTTGCGGACCCAGCCGCCCCTCCACCTGTCCTGGTCCTGGTAGGTGCGCGGGTAGCCCTGGCCGGGGCGGGTCTCGACGTTGTTGAACCAGGCGTACTCGACCCCGCTGCGGTTGGTCCACGCCTGCTTGCACGTGACCGAGCAGGTGTGGCAGCCGATGCACTTGTCGAGGTTCATGACCATGGCGACCTGGGCCATGACCCGGCCGACGGCCCGTTCCCCCCGGGCGCCGTCGGCCGCCGCCCCCTGCCCGCGGTTCGTGTCCTTGCGGCGTGCCATCAGTACCGCACCTCCGTGGTCCGCTTGCGCACGACGGTGATCTCGTCGCGCTGGTTTCCGGTGGGGCCGAGGTAGTTGAACGCGTAGGACAGCTGGGCGTAGCCGCCGATGAGGTGCGTCGGCTTGACCAGCAGGCGGGTGAGCGAGTTGTGGATGCCGCCGCGCCTCCCCGTCGTCTCCGTCTTGGGGACGTCGATGGTGCGCTCCTGGGCGTGGTGCATGTACACGGTGCCGACGGGCATCCGGTGCGACACCACCAGGCGGGCGGCGACCACGCCGTTGCGGTTGACCGCCTCCACCCAGTCGTTGTCGGCGGCCTCGATGACCGCCGCGTCCTCCACGCTCATCCAGATGGTCGGGCCGCCCCGCGACAGGGTCTGCATGAGCAGGTTGTCCTGGTACTCGGAGTGGATGGACCACTTCGAGTGCGGGGTCAGGTAGCGGACGGTGACCTCGCGCCGCCCGTTCGGGCCGATGCGGGGCTCGCCGAACAGGCGGCTGATGTCGAGCGGCGGGCGGTACACCGGGAGCGCCTCGCCGAACTCGTGCATCCAGTCGTGGTCCAGGTAGAAGTGCTGTCGCCCGGTCAGGGTGTGCCAGGGCTTGTCGTGCTCGACGTTGATCGTGAACGGCGAGTAGCGGCGGTCGGCCGCTTCCTTGCCCGACCACTCGGGGCTGGTGCCCACCGGGGTGGGGCCCCGGCGGGCGTCGTCGAAGACCACGCGGCGCTCGGCCGAGTGGGCGGCCAGCTCGCCCATGTCGGTGCCGGTGCGGGCCGCCAGGCGCTCGAAGCCCTGGGCCGCCAGGCGGCCGTTGCTGGTGCCCGACAGGGCGAGGATCGCCTCGCAGGCCTTGACGTCGGTGTCGAGGGAGGGCCGCCCGTCGGCGACGCCCCCGCGGACGGCGCCGTTGCGTTCGCGCAGCCACTCCACCTCCTCGTCGGGGGTGAAGGAGACGCCCTTGACCGGGAGCCCCTCGGACTCGGTCAGGGGTCCCAGGGCCGCCATCTTCTGCGCGACCGCCGAGTAGTCGCGGCGCACGGCCACGACGGCGGGCATGGTCCGGCCGGGGACCGGCCGCTCGCCGTCCGCCTTCCAGTCCGCCGGGACCCCGTGTGGCTGGGCCAGCTCGCCGGGGGTGTCGTGCTGGTGGGGCACCGCCACCAGGTCGGTGACCTCGCCCAGGTGGTCGGCGGCCAGGGCGCTGAAGGCCCGCGCCAGGGCGTGGAAGGCGTCGAAGTCCGTGCGGGTCTCCCACGGCGGGTCGATCGCCGGGTTGAACGCGTGCACGAACGGGTGCATGTCCGTGGTGGACAGGTCGTGCTTCTCGTACCAGGTGGCGGCGGGCAGGACGATGTCGGACAGCAGCGTCGTGCTGGTCATGCGGAAGTCCATCGACAGCAGCAGGTCGAGCTTGCCCTCCGGGGCCTCCTCGCGCCAGCTGACGTCGCGCGGCCGGTCGTCCGGCCCGGCGGGCCGCGCCCGGAGGTTGGAGTGCGTGCCGAGCAGGTGCTTGAGGAAGTACTCGTTGCCCTTGGCGGAGGAGCCGAACAGGTTGGACCGCCAGACGGTGAGCGTCCTGGGCCAGTTGGCCGGGTCGTCCGGGTCCTCCGCGGCGAAGCGCAGGGTGCCGTCGGCCAGCTGGCCGGCGACGTACTCGCCGGGGTCCTGCCCGAGCTCGTCGGCCTCGCGGCCCAGGTCGACCGGGTTGCGGTTGAACGTGGGGTAGGAAGGCATCCAGCCCATCCGTGCCGAGGAGGCCACCAGGTCGGCGGTGTGCATGCCGCGCACGCGCCCCGGCCCCAGCGGCGAGGCCAGGGCGTCGGCGCGGTAGGTGTCGTAGCGCCACTGGTCGGTGTGGGTGTACCAGTACGCCGTCCCGGCCATGAAGCGCGGCGGCCTCGACCAGTCCGCCCCGGAGGCGTAGGCCGCCCAGCCGGTGGCGGTGCGGCACTTCTCCTGGCCCACGTAGTGCGCCCAGCCGCCGCCGTTGACCCCCTGGCAGCCGGTGAGCAGGAGCAGGGACAGGAAGGCGCGGTAGGCGTTCTCCCCGTGGAACCACTGGTTCGTGCCCGCGCCGAGGATGATCATGGCCCGGCCGCCGGAGGCCTCGGCGGTGTCCGCGAACTCGCGGGCGATGCGGGCCGCCCGGTCGGCCGGCACCCCCGTGACCGCCTCCTGCCAGGCGGGGGTGCAGCACTCGCCCGGGTCGTCGTAGCCGGTCGGCCAGACGCCGGGCAGGCCGTCGCGGTACACCCCGTACTGGGCGAGGAGCAGGTCGAAGACCGTGGTGACGAGGCGGTCGCCCACCCTGCGGACCGGGACGCCCCGGGTGGCGACCCCGGCGGCGCCGGTGGGGGTGTCGAAGCGGGTCAGGGCGATCTCGGCCGCCTCGCCGCCCACCTCGTAGAAGCTGAGGGCGGGCGTGCGGCCCTCCAGGTCGAGGTTCCACCTGCCCAGGCCCTCCTCGCCCCACCGGTCGCCGACGGTGCCGTGGGGAGCGGCCGGCGCGTCCTCCCCCTCCGCCCAGATCACCGGCTTCCAGTGGGCGTTCTCCCCTCCGCCGGGACCGAGGTCGGCGGCGGTGAGGAACTTGCCGGGCACCAGGCGGCCGTCGCGGCTGTCCAGCGAGACCACGAACGGCAGGTCGGTGTACCGGCGGACGTAGTCCTCGAACCGGGGCGTGGTCCGGTCGACGAACCGCTCCTTGAGGATGACGTGGCCCATGGCCATGGCCAGCGCCCCGTCGGTGCCCGGGTGGGGGGCCAGCCACTCGTCCGCGAACTTGGTGGCGTCGCTGTAGTCGGGGGAGACCACGACGACCTTCTGGCCCCGGTAGCGGGCCTCGGCCATCCAGTGCGCGTCGGGGGTGCGGGTGACCGGGACGTTGGAGCCCCACAGCACCAGGTAGGCGGCGTCCCACCAGTCGCCGGACTCGGGGACGTCGGTCTGGTCGCCGAACACCTGGGGCGAGGCCACCGGCAGATCGGCGTACCAGTCGTAGAACGACAGCATGGAGCCGCCGAGGAGGTTCACGAAGCGGGCGCCCACCCCGTGCGAGACCATCGACATCGCGGGGATCGGGGAGAACCCGGCCACGCGGTCCGGACCGTACCTCTTGATGGTGGACACGTGGGAGGCGGCGGCGATCTCCAGCGCCTCGTCCCACGTGACGCGCACCAGGCCGCCCTTGCCGCGCGCCCGCTGGTAGCGGCGGCGCCTGACCGGGTCGGCGGTGATCTCCTCCCAGGCCGCCACGGGGTCGCCCAGGCGTCCGCGCGCCTCCCGGTACATCTCCACGAGGACGCCGCGCGCGTACGGGTAGCGGACGCGGGTCGGAGAATAGGTGTACCAGGAGAAGGCCGCGCCGCGGGGACAGCCCCGCGGCTCGTATTCGGGACGGTCCGGGCCGACGGAGGGATAATCCGTGGCCTGCGTCTCCCAGGTGATGATCCCGTCCTTCACGTACACGTCCCAGGAACACGAACCGGTGCAGTTCACGCCGTGGGTGGAACGCACGACCCTGTCGTGGCTCCAGCGGTCCCTGTAGAAGACGTCGCCCTCTCGACCACCGTGCCTGACCTGCGCCCGGACGCCGTCCAGCGGCTCCGCCCGGCTCAGGTGACCGCCCAACCGGAGAAGGGCCTCCCCCGCGCCTCCGCCTTTGCCGTTTTCCGCCATACGGGAGCCACCTCGTTTAACAGCGCATTGCCGAGAATTGCATTTCCACGCGGTTCCGGTGTCCTGTGCCCATGACATTCCGTTAATGAATATGCCTCCTTCGGCGCGGAAGTCACGTATCCCACACCGGAAGGGGTGACAATCACCTCCGAAAGGGACACCGCCGGCCGGATCGACAGGACGTGGGGGACCGCCATGGGAGCGGAAGTCGGGGAGCGGGACACCCGCTCGGGAACGGCGGGCGCCAACCTCGCCCTGGCCACGGCGGCGTTCGCGCTGACCTTCTGGGCCTGGAACCTCGTCGGACCGCTGTCGCGGACCTACACGCAGGAGCTGGACCTGTCGCCCTCGCAGACCTCGCTCCTCGTGGCGTTCCCGGTGCTCGTGGGCTCCCTGGGCCGTATCCCGGTCGGCTCGCTGACCGACCGCTACGGCGGGCGGCTGATGTTCACGGTCATCTGCTTCGTGAGCATCGTGCCGACCTTCCTCGTGGGCGTGTCGTCGGGGTCCTACGCGATGCTGCTGGTCTGGGGCTTCTTCCTCGGGATCGCGGGCACGTCGTTCGCCGTCGGGATCCCGTTCGTGAACGCCTGGTACAGGGCCGGGCGGCGCGGTTTCGCCACGGGCGTGTTCGGGGCGGGCATGGGCGGCACCGCCCTGTCGTCGTTCCTCACCCCCCTGCTCGTCGAAAAGACGGGGGTGCTCACCACCCACCTGCTGATGTGCGCGGCCCTGGCGGCCATGGGCGCGGTGATGTGGGTGTTCAGCCGGAACTCCCCCGCGTGGAGGCCCCGCACGGAGCCGGCCCTGCCGGGGATGCGCGACGCGCTCGGGCTCAAGGCGACGTGGCAGGCGTCCCTGCTGTACGCGGTCGCCTTCGGCGGGTTCGTGGCCTTCTCCACCTATCTGCCGACCCTGCTGACGATGGCGTACGACTACGCGCAGACCGACGCCGGGGTGCGCACCGCCGGTTTCGCGGTCGCCGCCGTGATCGCCCGGCCGGTCGGCGGCATCCTGTCGGACCGGCTCGGCCCGGTGCGGGTGTGCCTGGCGTCGTTCCTGGGCACGTGCGTGTTCGCGGTCGTGCTGGCCCTGCACCCGCCCGCGGAGTTCCCGGCGGGTGCGGCATTCGTGCTGATCGCGCTGTCGCTGGGCCTGGGCACGGGCGCCGTGTTCGCACTGGTCGCGAAGCTGGTCGACCCGTCCAGGGTCGGTACCGTGACCGGGCTCGTGGGTGCGGCCGGGGGTCTGGGCGGCTACTTCCCGCCGCTGCTGATGGGGGTCGTCTACCAGGCGACGGGCGCCTACACGCTGGGCTTCGTGCTGCTGGCCGCGGTCTCGCTGGCGGTGGCCCTGTACACCTCGCGGGCCTTCCGCGGCGTGTCCGCCTGACCCCGGGCCGGAGAGCCCGGCGCGCGGCCCGCGCGGACGGCCCCGGACCCGGGACCGGTCCGGTCCCCCGTCCCTGACGCGACGCCTCCCGGAGGGCTCGCCTCGGGCGCACGGACATGGGCCCGGAGGGGCGGCGGGCGGTCGGGGCCCGCCACGGCCGTCAGGGGGCGATGTCCCGGGCGCGGACGAGGGCGGCGGCGCGGTTGCCCACCTTCACGCGCTCCAGGGCCCTGACGCCCTCCGGCAGGGCGACCCGCCTCGTCCTCGCGGTCACCACCACGACGGCGTGCTCGGGCAGCACCCGCCCCAGGGAGGCCAGCATCGCCCGCAGCGGCGCCCCTCCCCCGGCCGATCCGCCGCCTTCGCGGCGGTCGGCCGGCGCGTGCCCGGTACCGCCCCCCGGCCCTGCGGCCCCGGGGCCCCCGTCCTCCGGGACGGCCCCCGCCCAGGAGGTCATCTCGCCGTAGGGCACGTCGGTCACCACCAGGTCCGCCCCCACCGGCTCCCGCAGGGAGAACACGTCCTCGACGACCGCCTCGTGGGGCAGGTCGCCGCCCGTGGCGGCCAGCCCTGCGGCGAGGTCGCGGGTGGCCTCGGCGCGCTCGACGAACTCCGGGCGGCCGAAGTCGCGGGCGGAGCGCCGGAGCTCGTCCTCGCGCTCGGCCAGCCCCTCGGCGGAGAGCAGGCGGAGGTTGCGGGCCGCCAGGGCGACGGCGTCCGGGTCCACGTCGCCCGCGCGGACGCGCGTGAGCCGTTCGCGGTGCAGGAAGCCCAGGACCGTGACCAGGTAGCCGCTGCCGCAGCAGGGGTCCCAGAGGCGCACGCGCTCCTCCTTGGTGTGCACCATCGCCCGCTGGAACAGCTCGCTCGCCAGCCGCACCGGGAAGCCCGGGAAACCGGGTGCGGACCGCAGCACCTGCCCGCTCGCCAGAGCCGAGTGGTCGGTCCGCTCGACGGCGTACCGGTAGCTCACAGTGCCCCTGCCCTTCCGTGTCCTGCTTCGTCGGCGCCCCGGCCGCGGTCGCCCGCGGGCGGCCCCGCACCGGTCTCCCCGGCCTCCGCCGCGCTCAACCCGCACGCGGCGGACGGAACCGCACCGCCCCCGGCGGCACGGCCGGCCCCGGGGACCGGGCACGGCGCCGTGCGCGACCCGGCGTGCGCCTCCCATGTTCTCCGAGCACGGCGGAACACGGCGGGCGGCGCGCCCCGGCCGCTCCCCGGAGGCCGGGCGCGGCCCCCGGAGGACCGGATCGCCCGGGGCCCGGGAACGCCGAAGGCCCGGCGTCCTGGGACACCGGGCCTTCTCATGCGGTCCTGACGGGATTTGAACCCGCGGCCTCCACCTTGACAGGGTGGCGAGCACTCCTAACTGCTCCACAGGACCTCGTTGCTGGTACAACTCTAGCGCGGTTTCGGAGTACTTCGTACCGGCTCCCGCCTAGAGTGGCAGGCATCCGCTCCACCACCCCGACGACCCCGAGAGGACCCGGCGTGAACGAGTCACCGGCCCCCCTTCCGCCCGGACCGGACAGCACCCGGGTCGACCGCTGGCTGTGGGCCGTACGCCTGGTCAAGACCCGCGCCGACGCGGCGCAGGCCTGCCGGGGCGGGCACGTGCGCGTCAACGACCGCCCGGCCAAGCCGGCCTCCCCGGTCAAGCCCGGCGACGAGGTGCGGGTCCGCCTGCACGGGACCACGCGGATCGTGGAGGTCGGCCACGTCATCGAGAAGCGCGTCAGCGCCCCGGTCGCCGTCCGCTGCTACGCCGACAACACCCCCGAGGCCCCGCCCGAGGCGAACCTTCCGGTCATCCGCCGGGACCGGGGGGCCGGACGCCCGACCAAGCGCGACCGGCGCGTCCTGGACCGGCTCCGCACGGACTTCCCCCCGCCCGTCTGACGGACGGCCTCCCCCATGCCGCCGGCACTCCTCGCGTCGGGCCGCGAGGCCGACGCCTGCGCCCCCGGCGGGACCGCGGCGGCGGGGGCGACCGGCGGGGCCGGTTCCCCCGGCCCCGCCGCCGGGGCGACGGGGAGCCCCGGGGCGGCCCGGCGACCCCTCAGCGGTCCGGGGACCGCGAGTCCTTGTGCGCGGCCAGGCGCGCGGACAGCACGAGTACCGCGCAGGCGAACACCGCCGCCGCCAGCCCCGGACCCGCAGCCAGATCGCCGCTGTTCCGGGGCCAGGAGAACAGGAACAGCAGCGGGGACGCCGCCGCGAGGACCTGGACCGTCACGAAGAGGACCCTCGACCAGGTCACGACCGCGCACACCGCGACCGCCAGGAGCACGAGGAGGACCGTGAAGGCCGCGGCGAGGAGCAGGCGCTCGTCCTCGAAGGACGCCGCCAGCACGTCCCATCCCGTGGCGGACGCGCGCACCCCGTACATGCTGGGGACGCCCTCGTCGCTGATGTCGTACGCGTACGGGACCTCCTCCCGGGCCCAGGGCAGGGACAGCGAGAGGAACAGGGCGACGGCCCCGGCCGCGGAACCCGCCGCGGCCGTCCGCGCCCTGGACTCCGCGGCGGAGGACTCCCGCGCCCTGATCTCCAGCCGGGTCACGCGCCTTCTCAGCTGTTCCGTCTCCGAGGGCTTCCCGGCGTCGTCCGGCATGGATGGTCCTCCTGGGGTGGGGTGGGGTGGGGTGGGGGCGGGGGTGGTGGGGGGTGGTGCGGGGCCCGGGCCGGGCCCGCGGGACCGGCGGCGGACACCGCGGCACGGGTCCGGCCGACCGGCGGACGGGAGCGTCCGGCGGCGAGGGGGCACAGCCGTGGCGCGGCGGGCGTTCCGGCTAGAGCGGGTGGCCCGCCAGGAAGTCGAGGACCTCGCGGGTGGCCTTCGGCCCGTCCTCGTGCAGGTAGCCGTGGCGCATCCCCGGCAGCACCAGCAGGCGAGCGCCGGGTATCCGCCCGGCCAGGAGGGCGGCGTTGCCGACCGGGGTCAGCTCGTCGTCCTCGCCGTGCACGACGAGGGTCGGCGCCTGGATGCCCGGCAGCAGGTCCCGGCCGTCGTAGCCGGTGCTCGCGCCGAAGTGCAGGCGCTGGGCGCGCAGGGGGCCGTGCGGGAGGATGCCGGTGACGGCCTCGGGATGGGCGGACGCCCACGCGGGCGAGTAGAACAGCTCGGCGATCGCGTCCCGCCCGGCCGCGGTGTTGGCCCGGCGCAGCGCCAGGGTGGCCGAAGCCGGGCGCTCCACCTCGTCGGCCCCGCCCGGGCCGGTGGAGCCCAGGACGAGCGCGCCGACGCGGTCCGGCGCCGCGGACGCGAACACCTGGGCGACCTTGCCGCCCATGGAGAACCCGTAGACGTGCGCCCTCGGGATCTCCAGGGCGTCCAGGACGGCCAGGGCGTCCTCGGCGAACAGCTCCAAGGTGTAGGGCTCGCCCAGGGGCGCGTCGCTGCCTCCGGTGCCCCGGAAGTCCACCCGTACGACCCGGTGCCCGGCCGCCAGCCCGGCGCGGACGCCCTCCCACATCCCGTGGTCGAGGGACTGCCCGTTGAGGAGCAGGAGGGGGTCGCCCTCACCGAGGGTGTCGTACCAGATGCGGGTTCCGTCCGCCGCGGTCACATGGCTCACGGGTCCGGACACTACCCGATGACGTGCGCGGGGGCCGTGTCACGTGTCGCCCGGGGGCGGGGGACCCGCGCGACCCCGCCCCCCGGACCGCGGGACGCCGCGTTCGGCCCCCTCCCCGCCGCGGGCGCCCGCGCCCCGGGCCTCCTTCCGCCGTGGCGCCCCTCACCCCGATTTCGAGGGACGGGGCGTGTCGGCGCCCGCCGCTCAGGGGCGGGGCTCCCGAGAGGCGCAGGAGACGCTCCGGGTCGCGGTCGGCGTCCGCCGCTCAGGGGCGGGGCGCCTTCTCCCCGTGGACCGCACGGTACTCGGCCGCGAGCCAGGGTCCCAGGTCCTCGATCAGCTCCTCCAGCACCTCCGGGTCGCCCGAGGGGGCACGGCCCTCCGCGACCGCCGCCCGCATCTGCCCGAGGCGGTCGGGACGGTAGCGGCCGAAGATCTCGGCGGACTCGTCGAGGTCGCTGGTCCAGCCGCCCCAGAGGGGCATGACCAGGGTGAAGCCGGTGCGGACCAGGCGGCGGCCGACGCCGCGTCCGAGCCCCGCGCGCTCGGCCGCGGTCTCCGCCCGTCCGGCACGCTCCCGCCAGCGGGGCAGCACCAGGTGCAGGTCCCCGTTGGTCTCGCGCGCCAGCAGGGACGTGGGGCGGTAGCGCGGCAGCCGGTCCGCGAGGTCCTCGCCGAGCAGGGGCGTGCACAGGCAGGCGACGAAGAAACCGAAGTTGTGCCGTTCGAGCTCGCTGAGCGCGTCGCGGACCGACCCCAGCAGGACGCCCACCCCGTCGACCTCGCCGAAGGCGGCGTCGAGGTCGGCCTCCATCTCCCCGGCCGCCTCCCGCTGCGCCCCGGTCACGGCGTCGCGGAACACCAGTTGCAGGTCGAGGTCGGAGGTCCCGGGGACCGCGGTGCCCCGGGGGACGCTTCCGTAGAGGTAGGCGCTGTGCAGCGCGTCGCCGAACGCACCGGCGATCCGGGCGCGGGCGGCCTCCACCACGGGCGCGAAGGCCGGCCCGACCCGCGCGAGCGAGCCCTCGCGCGCGATCGCGCCGTCCGTGTCCAGTCCCCGCCCGTCGTCCATGGACGCACTGTGCCGTATCCGGGCGGACGCCGCGACCGCATTTCCCCGACGCCGCCGGCGCGCCCCGCGCACGGCCCCCCTGCCGGGACACGGCCCGCGCCGAAGGCCGGCCCCGCTGCCGGGGCCGGCCTTCACGGCGGCGGGCCGCCGGGGACGGATCCGTCAGCCCGCGTGCTCGGCCACGGGCCGGCGCCGGCGGACCGGCTTCCGATAGGTCAGTTTGCGCAGCAGGACCTCCGCGGGTCCGCGCCGGCCCGCCCGGTCGAGCAGGTACGCCGCGAGGACGGTCAGCAGCCAGGTGCCCAAGGCCACCAGGACCGCCGACCAGCTGGACAGGTGCACCCCCAGGCCCAGCCCCCACGCCGCCAGCAGGGGTGCGAAGACCGCCGACTGGGCGAGGTAGCCGCTCAGGGAGCGCCGTCCCAGGGCCACCAGGCCCCGGACCGGCAGGGACGGCCCGCCCCTTCGACCGGCGAGCCGGTGCGCCAGGAGGCCGAAGAGCGCGGCGTAGCCCACCCCGGTGAAGATCCCGGTGTAGAAGTGCACCGCGGCCACCGCCGGGCCGTACACCGGGTCCAGCACCCCCACGTGCTGCAGGCCCAGCACCAGCCCGGGGACCCACCCGGCGGCGATGCCCCACACGGCCACCCGGCGCAGCAGGGGCAGGTGCCGTTCCGGGTCCTCCAGGAACCGGTGCCGTGCCGCGAGCAGACCGATCAGGAACACCGTGGGCAGGGCCAGGGAGGCCAGCCCCGAGCCCAGCCCGAAGACCCAGGTGGGGAAGCGGATCAGGGCGGAGAGCAGGTAGCCGGTCTCGGCGATGCTGGCCCGTTGCAGGCCGGCCGCGTCCACCCCGGGCGCGCCCGCCGGCGCGGCCAGCGTGGCGAGCACCGACAGGACGGTGAACAGGGCGCCCACCGCGAGCAGGACGGCGGTCCAGACCTTGAGGGTGCGGTCGGTGCGGTGCAGGAACAGGGGCACCATGAGCAGGCCGATGAGGCCGTAGGTGCCGATGATGTCGCCCTGCCACAGCAGCAGGGCGTGCACGGCGCCGAAGGCGAGCATCCACAGGTGGCGTGTGCGCAGGATCCTGCGGGCGTCCTCGTCCCGGGTTCCGTGGGCTTTCTGGCGGGCGTACATCTGCCCGATGCCGTAGGCGAACAGGAACCCGAACATGGTGTGGGTGCGGGCGTCCACCACGACCAGGGACGCGACCTGGGCGATCCGGTCGGCGAGGTTGCCCTGGTCGGGGTGGAGCATGGCCAGGCCGGCGGGGGCGTCGTAGATGAACCAGGGCACGTGGGCCAGCGCGATCAGCAGCAGCATCATGCCGCGGGCCAGGTCCGGGGCCAGGGCCCGCTCCGAGACCGGGGTCGAGCCCGCCGAGGTCGCGGCGGGGGCCGGGGGCTCCGGGGGCGGGGTGTCGGGTCGGGTGGTCGTCATGGTGCGGATTCCTCGTCTTCCTCACGGCTGTCGGCGCCGGCGGGTCGTGTGTCCGGCCAGGTGCCCCGGGGCGGCTCGCGCTCCTCCGCGAGCCGGTCCCCGACGCGCTTCAGGACGTCGAGCTGGGCGGGGTTGCACAGGACGCGCATCATCGCGGTGACCACCTCGCCGGTCCGGGCCGCGTCCGCCGGGGGGAGGCCGGACCGGTCCAGGGCGGGGTAGTCGGCGAGCACACCGCGGACCAGGGGGAGCATCTGCTCGACCGCGCCGCGCCGTGCCCGTTCGTCCGCGTCCGCCGACAGGTTCATGAAGACCTCGTCGACGGGATGGGGCTCGATGTCCCGTAGCAACGCGATGTAGGCCTCCGCCGCCTCGGGGGTGTAGACCCGCGTCATCACCAGGGCCAGCGAACGGTCCTCGTGGGAGAGCCGCCCGGCGACCGGGGCCAGTTCGGCGGGCAGTTCCGGGGGCAGGCGCCGCGCCAGGATGTCCGCCAGCTCGGCGCGGATCCGCCGGAGCCGCTCCACCGCTTCCGCCAGCTCCGCGTCCAGCAGGCGGAGGGCCTCCGCCGGGGGCTCCCCGGTGCGCTCCATATCGGCGATCTGAGCCAGCGACAGGCCGAAGCCGGCCAGTCGCCGGATGCGCAGCAGGACCACCAGGTGCTCGACCCCGTAGCGCTTGTAGCCGTTGGCGGCGCGTTCTGGCTGGTCCAGCAGGCCGAGCTCGTGGTAGTGCCGCACGGCCTTCACCGTGGTTCCGGCGAGCTCGGCGAGCTGACGGGTGCTCCACGCCATGGCCGGCCCTCCCTCCTCGCTCCGGCACGGTGCTTCCCGTGCCGGTGCCTGCCATTGCAGACCATGCCGTCGGGGCACGGTCAACAGCGGTGGAGGGGGGCCGGTCCCCGGCCGGTCGGGGGGCGCGGTCCCGGAACCCTGTGACCTGTGCCTGCGCGGTCCGGGAGCCGCCGCGTGTGGTGAGCGACACGGTCCCCCGACGACCGACGGCGGGGCAGAGCGAGAGGAGGCGCACCGACGCCACCGGGCCACCGGGCCACCGGGCCACCGGGCCACCGGGCCACCGCTGATCAGCGTTGCCGGCCGATTTCCCCGCCCGGACCCACCAGAACGGAGTCGAACCGAAGCCGGTGAGACTCCACGACTCGTAATCCGGGTCCGGGTCGACCCTCAGCCCCGTGCCGTCGTCGAAGTCGACGCACAGGGTGCCGCACCCGGTGACCTCGACCTCGGCGACGGTCTTGGCGAACAGGCCGAGCAGCGGCGGCCCCGCCCACCGACACACCAAAAGGCCCCGCCACCTGTATACGCAGGTGACGGGGCCTTTGTGCATGTCTGCTGGAAGTGGCTAGGGGCGGGGTCGAACCGCCGACCTTCCGCTTTTCAGGCGGGGTAGGCGGCGCGGCCCCGTTCTGCGCTGCTGGGCGCACGTCCGGTGCGGTCCGGGTGAGTCCACCCCCGGCTGCTGTCGTTGCTGTCAACGCTGCTGTCACTTCGTCGCCCCCTCCCGGCCTCCCCCGACCAAGGCCACCGGCCGCACTCCACGGCGACGCCGCGCCCGCGCTCCTCCCCCACTGCCCCGGCCCGCCATAGGACGCCGGCCACCCCCTCCGGGCCGAGGTGCCCGATAGCGCCGGAGCCGGCCACCCCAGACAGTCGCACTCCGCTATCGGGTGCCTCGGGTTCTGTCACGCCATCAGCCAATTTCTCCGAACCGGCAACCGCTTGTCAGCGTGCGGCGTCATGATGCCAACTACACGGCCTCCGGCCGCGCTCGGGACCGGGCGGCAGCCCGCAGCCCGAGCGGCGGCCATAGGCCACTGCGACGGCGCTTGCGCCGTCGCCTTGATCCCATACAGCCCAACTCGGCAACTAAGCGGAGAAAAAATGAGTGCAAAAAAGAAAAGAAAACACCATACCGTTTCCAGGTTCTACCTTAAGCGCTTTGCGAATGACAGGGAAATAATCCAAAGGTTTTCACTGAAAGACTTGAAATCACATCCAATTTCGATCAATGCCGCTAGCGTCCATCGAGACTTTTACATGCTCAAGCTCGAAGACGGATCCGATACAGACATTCTTGAAGATGCATTCGGAGAACTCGAAGGCCCAGCAGCAAAGGCCATACGCCAAATAATTGAATGCGACAATTGGCCACCAACAGAAGAACAAAGGTGGGCCATTTCCGAATGGGTCGCACTACAGCATCTACGAACAGAAAAACAGAGAAAATGGATGAGCGAGCTGGCGGACGCTCTAGTTAAAGCCCAGATAGGATTAAGCATTTCAAAGGAGCAGCAGAAGGAACTGGCCGAGAGCGCGCCTTCGTTGCTCGATCCCAGCTCCTACGAGGTGACCGTCACTGCCAACCACCACGCAGAGCACATCCAAAGACTGCTAGCAAGGACGGCGAACACATTTTTTCATCGAGCCTGGAAGATCATGAAATTCAAAAGAAAGACGCTCGCAACAGGAGACGCACCAGTACTCCTCCTGCCCGCACCAAACCACCCCCCATATATGGGAATAGGCCTCTTGAACGCAGGCGAGGTAGTGGTGCCCCTCGCGAGAAAAGCAGCTCTCATAATGGGAGAATTTGAAGGACCAGACGATACTCTACCTGGAAGCACCATGGCATCCAAGATTATCAATCAAGCAATGATTAATAATGCAAGAGATGCCATATTTTTTCATCCCGATGATAAAATAATAGAAACCATCGAAGTCCCCCCGTACGAGGAAACAGAGACGGACATTGGCGAGCAGATGAAAGAACTCATAGAAGCATTCGCAAAAAAGGAAAAACTAACCCCAAGTGACAATAAACCAGGTCTTGCGACCGGAGAGGGTGGCGTAGCTGCCCCATGAGTCGGCAAGGGTGTCAACGAGGTACAGGCCGCGACCGTGTTCGGCGTCGGGTGCGGACTGCGCCACATACGGGGCGTCGAAATACGAACCGCCATCGTGCACGGTGACGCGCACGCTGTGGCCGTGCTCGTGCTCGATGAGGACTCCGAAGCCGGCCTCGGGCAAGCCGGACGGGGAGTGCTGCACGGCGTTGGTCGCCAACTCGCTCGTGAGTAGTACCGCGTCGTCCACCACCGGGCAGGCGCCCAGGCGGTCGGCGACGAACGCGCGCACAGCCGCGACCTGGTCAGGGCGGCCGTAGAACCACCCGTGGTGGACGGTCACCGTGCGGTGGGACCTGTCTGCATGGAGGGACATGGGGTTTCACCTCGTGCTCTGAGCGCAGGGGGCAGACACTGAGCTGCATGACTAGTACTATTAGTACGGCTACCGTACATCTAATGCGTGTGTAGCGCACCAGTTTGCGCGCACAATAAGTACGGGTCTTGTAGTCCAAGTGAGGAGAGTGCCCATGTTCGGCCTGTCTGTGCGGTTCACGCTCAAGGACGATGCCGCCGCCGACGGCTTCGACGCCCTGGTGGCGGAGACGCTTCCGCTCATCCGTGAGAACGAGCCGGGCACGCTCGTGTACGCGGTCCACACGGTGGAGGGCAAGCCGCTGGAGCGGATCTTCTACGAGCTGTACGCCGACCGCGCCGCCTTCGAGGCGCACGAGGAGCAGCCGCACGTGAAGCGCTTCCTCGACGCTCGCGGCGCGTTCCTGGCCTCGGTGGACGTGGACTTCCTGGACCTGGTGGACGCCAAGGGCGTGCAGGAGTGAGTACCGACTACCAGAAGGCGCTGGGCCGCAAGGTGGCCAAGCACCGCAGACAGCGCGGACTCTCCCAACGGGAGTTCGCCGGACTCGTGGGACGCTCCGAGACCTGGGTGTCCCAGGTCGAACGCGGGGTGCGCAAGGTCGACCGGATGGTGGTCCTCGAAAAGCTGGCCGAGGTCCTGGAGATCCCCGTCTCCGAACTGGCCGCCGAGGCGCCCATCGTCGCCGCCTCCAACGAGGAACCTCCGGGCAGTAGCCGCCTGCGCCTCATCCTGAGCGGGTCGCACGCCCTGGCCGCGCTGCTGCGGCGCAACCCCGCGTCGGTCGACATGGATGGCCTTCGCCAACGGGTGGACCGCGCATGGGAGCTGACGCACGCCAGTGCCTACATGGAGCTGACCGAGGTCCTGGAGTCACTGATCCCCGACCTGGAGTCGGCCGCGCGCTCGGTCCCCAACGGTGAGCGCCTGGAGCTGTTCCGGCTCCTCAACGCCGCCTACCGGGCCTGCTCCTCCACGCTGTCCCGCCTGGGCGAGTACGAAGCGGCGTGGATCGCCGCCGACCGCGCCATCACGGCGGCCGAACGGGCGGAGGACCCGCTCCTCATGGCGGCGGGCGAGTTCCGTCTGTGCCTGACCTTCCAGGGGGCACGCCACTACGACCAGGTGGAGGCCACCGCGCAGACCGCGTGTGAGGCTCTGGGCGGCCTGGTGGAGGAGGGCAACCCCGAGGCGATGTCCGTCTACGGCGCGCTGACCCTGCAACGGGCGGTCGCCGCCGCACGCCGCAACAACGCCGCGCTCGCCTACCGGCACGTGGCCGAGGCCAAGCGGATCGCGGACGCCATCGGCGCAGAGCGCAACGACTTCAACACCGAGTTCGGTCCGGCGAACGTGGGCCTGCACGAGGTGTCCGTGGCGGTGGACCTGGGCGACGCTGGCGTGGCTCTGCGGGCTGCGGACGGCGTGGACGTGTCCATCCTGTCCCCGGAGCGCCGGGGCCGCTTCCTCATCGACGTGGCACGCGCCCAACTCCAACGACGCAACGCCGACGCCGCCGTGTCCACCTTGGAGGAGGCGGAGCGGATCACGCCCGAACAGGTCCACTCGCACCCGATCGTGCGGCAGGTCGTGGGTGACCTCCTGGCGATCCAGGACCCCGCCGGAACAGCGCTGACCGGCCTAGCGAGGAGGGTGGGCGCACTCTGAGTGTTAGCTAGTACTTAACGTACTAGACAAAACAAAAAGTGCGGATTAGTGTGTGGTGGGTCGCACAGTCCTTCCTGCTGTGGGAGGCGCGACCGACCACACACTTTCGTTTGCGCCGACAGGCGCGGTGAGGAGTCCGCATGGCTATCCAGGGTGCGTTGCCGGTCGAGTTCGGCACGGTGTTCCCCAACGGTGCCTTCGCCCTCGGGGTGGAGGCGATCACCGACTTCGAGACCAAGCGTCCCCAGCTCGACAAGGACACGGGACTTCCGCTGTGGGCGGTGGACGTGATCGACGCCGACCCCGAAGCGCGTGGCAAGGCCAAGTCGGTCAAGGTCAAGGTCGCCGCCGAGGTGTGCCCGACCCTGCCGGACGAGGTTCCGGGGTTGCCGTTCCGGCCGGTCGAGTTCGAGGCGATGGCGGTCATGCCCTACGTCGACGACAACGGCCGTCGCCCCCGGGTGGCGTACTCGCTGCGCGCCCGTGGTGTGAAGGCTCCCGGCGGTGCCGCTGGCGGTCGTCGCGCTCCGGCGGCCAAGGAAGCCGCCTGACCCGCCACAAGACTTGAGACGGGGCGGCCTGGTGCGCCAACACCTAGCCGCCCCTGTGAACCCCTCCTGCAAGCCCTTGCTCAAGCTTCGTGAAGAGGTGTCCTCAGTATGTCCGAAAACCGACCCGACCTGTCCACACTGACCGGACCGCAGTTGGTCCGGGCCTTCCTCGCCGAGTTCGACAAGCCGCGCACGACCCCGGCTGAACGGGCGGCGTTCTTCGACTTCAAGGCACGGGTGTTCGCCGCCATCGCTGAGCGGGACGCCAACCCGGACGCGGCTCGCGCCGCTGCTCGCGCCCGTGTGGCCCGTGACCGGCTCCTCGCCCAGACCGACACCGCGAACGGCGGTGGGGCGTGATGCTGCGTCAGCCCAAGGTGGGGGCCGCCCAGACCTCCCCGACGCTCCCCACTCCCGCCCAGGGAGTACGGTTCACCACTCCCGTCGTGGAGACTCCCGGGATCGTGGTTCTGGCCTCGTGGATCTGGCGGCTGGTCCGCTTCCTGCTCACCCTGCCGTTCCGCTTCCCCGTCATGGTCGCCTGCCTGGCCTCGTCGGCGGGGGCCTGGTGGTGGCTGGACTGGTCCGGCCTCGCCTGCCTGTGGGGGGCCGCTGCAGTGGTCTCTTTGGTGTGGTGGCGGGCCTGGCCGGACTCCTACCGCACCTGCGTGACCCTGCGTCTGCTGGCGTGGTGGCGGCACCTGTTCGTGTACCGGCGGCACTGGCAGCCGGTGCTGGTGATCTCCGGGCTGGCCGAGTCCTACCAGGAACGCCGCTATCTCCCGCGTATCCGCCGTGTGCGGTGTAACTCCTGGGCCGACTACGTGAGGGTGTCCCTGGTCGCTGGCACTTCTCCGGCGGACTTCGAGCACCGGGTGGCCGAGTTGGCGCACGGTTTCGCCGCCCCTTCCTGCCGTGTGGTGGTGAACGGTCCTCGGGACATCACGTTGGAGTTCCCCCGCCACGACACCTTGGCCGAACCCTTCGACGCCTTCCCGATGACCCACCACGTGGACCTCGACGCCCTTCCCGTGGGGCGACGCGAGGACGGGTCGCCGTGGTTGCTGCGGTTGCACGGAACCCACGTGCTTGTGGTCGGGGTGACCGGGGCCGGCAAGGGATCGGTGATCTGGTCCACCGTCCGCGCCATGCTCCCCGCCCTGGCGGACGGCACCGCGCAGGTGTGGGCGATCGACCCCAAGCGCATGGAGTTGGCCTACGGCCGCGAGTTGTTCGCGCACTACGCCGACACGGGCGAATCCGCGGTGGCCCTGCTAGAACGCGCGGTGGCCTCGATGCAGGAGCGGGCCGAACGCTACGCGGGCAAACAGCGCTCCCACGTCCCGACCATCGATGACCCGTTCGTGATGGTGCTCCTGGACGAGGTCGCCTTTCTGACCGCCTACCACCCGGATCGGGACGTGCGTCGTCGCGCGGAGAACGCCATCGCCACGTTGACCTCGCAGGGGCGTTCGGTCGGCTTCGCCGTGCTGGCGGCGTTGCAGGACCCGCGCAAAGAGGTCATGAACCTGCGCAACCTGTTCCCGGACAAGGTCGCTCTGCGGCTGGACGAGGCATCCCAGGTGGACATGGTCCTCGGAGAGGGAGCACGCGAACGGGGCGCGGAGGCCCACCTGATCGACCCCACCTTGCCCGGTGTGGCCTACGTCCGTCTGGAGGGCTCCCCGTCCCCGGTGCGGGTCCGCGCGGCCTACGTCTCGGACGAGGACATCACCGCCATGGCCAACACCTACGAGGTCGGTTCCTCCTCTGGTTCGGAGGTGAGCTGATGGTCGCGCATCGCCAAGCTTCGCCTGCGGTGTTGGACGATGACGCCCGTAAGAGCTATAGCGCACACGATGAGTCCCGGCCAGGAAGCGGAATTCGCGCTCTCCTCGTTGAGTCGGCTCATGATGATGTCGGACCCCGAGATCAGCAGACCGACTACGCATATGAGTGCGCTCGCCAGCGTCGGTGTCTCTCGGAAAGGTCGCGCCATGCGCTGCGCTCCTGCTCTGTGGTTGTGGGGGTGGGCTGATGCCGACGCCTACCGGTAAGACAACCCGGGCTGAACGCCTCGCGCAACCGCTCGCGCGTGAGGTGGCCGAACAGGTCGCCACCGACCACGGCGTGTGCATCCGCCCCGTGTCCCTTCGACGCACCAACATCGCCACCGGTGCCGCCGAGGTGATCGACGTTCCGTGCGGGTCCACCCTGGAATCCCGGTGCCCTGCCTGCGCCAAGAGGAAGCGCAGCCTTCGCCGCTCCCAGTGTGAAGAGGGGTGGCACCTAGCCGCCGAACCCGTGGTGACCCCTGATCCGCCGTCCGAGGAACAACGCGGTTGGGTGGAACAGCGCGCGATGGTCACCGCCGAACGGGACCGCCTCGCCGCCACGGGATCAGCCTCGGCCGAGGAACTGTCCGCGCTGGATGCGGCGATCGCCGACCTGGACGAGGAGATCACCGCCTCCGGCCTACGCGGCTCCATCACTCGCTCCGGCGACTCCTCGGGCTCCTCGGGGTCGCGTCGGGTCCGCTCGACCAAACGCCGTCAGGACGTACCTGACCTGCCCAAGCGGCCCATGACGAGGAAGACGGTCGGGCGTGCCTTCACCGATCCTGCCTCGGGCAAGGTGTTTCGGCCCTCACTGTTCATCACCCTGACGTTGGACTCCTACGGTCGGGTGCGCTCGGACGGCACCCCCGTCGATCCCTCCACGTACGACTACCGCCGTGCTGCTCGGGACACCCTGCACTTCTCCAAGCTCGTGGATCGCTTCGTGCAGAACCTTCGCCGCGTGGCGGGGTTCGATGTCCAGTACTTCGCGGCCGTGGAACCCCAACGGCGTCTGGCCCCGCACCTGCACATGGCCACCCGGGGCACCATCCCCCGGGCGGAGCTGCGCCAGATCGCCGCCGCGACTTACCACCAGGTGTGGTGGCCCGCCGCTGACCGCGTCGTCTTCGAGGGTGACCACCTGCCCGTGTGGGACGAGGACAACCACACCTACCTCGACCCCACCACCGGGGAAGTGCTGCCCACCTGGGATGAGGCGCTGGACGCCCTAGACGAGGAACCAGACGCCGAACCCTTCCACGTGGTGCGGTTCGGTCGTCAGGTGGACGCCAAAGGGGTCGTGGCCGGGTCCGAGGACGCGTCACGGTGTGTGCGCTACCTGGCCAAGTACCTGACCAAGGACATCGCCGACTGCCACACCGTCGAAACGATCTCGCAGGAACAGCACGTGGACCGGCTCCTCAACGCTCTGCGCTTCGAGCCGTGCTCGCCCCGGTGCTCCAACTGGCTGCGCTACGGCATCCAACCCGACCAGCCCAAAGCAGGGCTACGCCCCGGATTCTGCCGGTCCAAGGCCCACCGCCGCGAACACCTGGGCTACGCGGGCCGCCGCGTCCTGGTCTCACGCAAGTGGTCGGGCAAGACCCTGGCCGATCACAAGGCGGACCGGCTCGCCTGGGTCCTGGAAACCCTCGGAGTCGATCCGACCAACGAGGGCCAGGCGGACGAGGACAACCCGCGTCCCCCGGCGCTGGCCTCGGTCGCCTCGGGCTCCTTCGAGTGGGAACTGGCCCGACCCACCGACCCCGACGTGGCCCCTCGGGAGCAACGCCTCCTCCGCGCGGTGGGCGAAGCGCTCAAACGCCGCGCCCAACTCGACGCCGCTCGCACTCTCGAACTCTCGGCAACTCCTGAGCAGGAAGCAGCGTGATCATGACCGAACTCCTCCTGACCGTCGAAGAGGCCGCCGAGCGCCTGCGTGTGAGCCGCTGGATGGTCTACAACCTCATCCGCTCCCGCACGCTGCGCACGGTCAAGATCGGGCGTCGCCGCCTGGTCCCCGTCGCCGCGCTCCCCGAGTGCCTGGAAGCCCTGGAGGACGCCGCGTGAGCGCCTCCGAGGGCAAGGGCAGCCGCAGGGGCCGCCGACGTGCCGCGAACGGGGAGGGAAGCGTCTGGCTGCGCAAGGACGACCGCTGGGCCTTCGCCGGATACGTGCTGACCACCGACGGCACGCACAAGCGCGTCCAGGGCTATGGCCGCGACCAGGCGGACGCGCGGGCCAAGCTGAACAGGCTCCTGGCCGACTCCGACCGAGGCATTCCGGTCGCCTCGGAGAACTGGACGGTGGCCGAGTACCTGGACTACTGGCTCGAACACGTCGTGCGCGCCGAGCGCCGTCCCAAGACCGTGCAGGGGTACGAGGGGGTCGTTCGCCGCTACCTCGTCCCCCACCTGGGGAAGAAGCGGCTGGCCAAGCTGACGGCCCGGGACGTGCGCACCTTCGTCACGAATGTTCGGCAACTGTGCCAGTGCTGCCGCAACGGCACGGACGCCGCCCGGGAACGGCCCCGGTGCTGCGCGCTCCCCCGGCCGGAATGCTGTGGGCACCGGCTGTCGGCGCGCATGGTGCAGTCCATTCACGCCGTCCTGCGCAACGCCCTCCAGACGGCCGTGCGTGAGGAGGTGATCCCGCGCAACGTGGCGTCCCTGGTCAAGGTCTCGCCGCCGCGCTACGCGGTGAACCGGGGCCTGGACGTGGCCCAGTCCCGGCGGCTGCTCAAGGCGTCGGAGCACGACCGGTTCCACGCCCTCTACGTCCTGGCGCTGTGCCTGGGGCTGCGGCGGGGCGAACTGCTCAGGCTGCGCTGGTGTGACGTCGACCTGGAGGCGGGTCGCCTGGAGGTGGTCCACACGCTGCAACGGGTTGGCGGGAAGCTGTCCCTGGTGCCGCCCAAAACGGAGGGCTCGGCGCGGACCGTGCCGCTCCCCGGGTTCTGCGTGGACGCGCTCAAGGGCCACCGCCGGCGCCAGTTCGCGGAGCGCTCGGACGCCTTCCCCGACTGGGAGGAACACGGGCTGGTCTTCCCCTCCCGCAGGGGCACGCCCCTGGAGCCGGACAACCTGCGCCGGTCCTGGGAACCGCTGCGCCGGGCGGCGGGCCTGGAGGGGATGCGCTTCCACGACGTGCGGCACACGTGCGTGACGCTGCTGCTGAACCTGGAGGTGCCGCCGCAGGTGGTCCGGGAGATCGTGGGCCACAGCGACATCGGGGTCACGATGACGATCTACGCGCACGCCTCGCTCGCCGACAAGCGGCGGGCACTGGGGAAGCTCGGGGACGCGCTCGGATGACCCGGTTGCTGTCACGCAGCTGTCAAAAACGCCCGGAGCCTGTCGGCTTCCGGGCGTCGGTACTGCTCAAACTGGGTGGCTAGGGGCGGGGTCGAACCGCCGACCTTCCGCTTTTCAGGCGGACGCTCGTACCAACTGAGCTACCTAGCCGCACTCGCCGATCGCTCGGCGACGGCGGTCCTGACGGGATTTGAACCCGCGGCCTCCACCTTGACAGGGTGGCGAGCACTCCTAACTGCTCCACAGGACCTTGTTCTGTTGTCGCGCCCGGTACGTGCCCTGGCGCGTTGTCGCGGTTCTTATTCTGCCAGACGTCCGGCAGTGCTCGAACCGCGTCGTACCCCCAACGGGATTCGAACCCGCGCTACCGCCTTGAAAGGGCGGCGTCCTAGGCCGCTAGACGATGGGGGCCCGTGTGACAGGTCAAGCATAGGGGAGATTCCCACCAACACCAAAGCGATTCCCCCACCCGGGCCAGACGTCCGCCACCTGCGGGAACGCCGATCCGGGCCCGGGTGCTACGGCGTGCGGCCGTCCCCGTCGCCCTCCGTCGCCGGTACCTGCGGGGGGTCCCCGACCGGGCGGTCCGGTTCTCCCTCGATGTGCCGTTCGACCTGGGCCGACGTGAGGCCGATGCCGCCCAGGTCGATGTCGTCGCGCGCCTGGAGGCGCCCGCTCTCGGCGTCGAAGTACAGCACCGAAGCCTGGTAGGGGGTCGGCCGGTCCGGACCGTGATCAAGGCCACGCAGCCCCGCGCCCCCGGTGGAGCCCTGGACGAGGAACCTCGTGCCGAGGTCGGTCAGCTCGGTGGATCTCAGGTGGTCGCCGCCGGTCAGCACGAGGGGCGCCACCCCGTCGAACGCCTCGGCCTGCGTGCGCGTGTGCATGAGGACCACGTCCACGTCCTCGCGGGAGCCGATGACCTCGCCGGCCTCCTCCTCGCCCTGCGCGGCCACCCCGGCGGCGTCGGGGTTGAGACGGGTCGCGTCGGGGGAGAAACGGGGGTCCCCCGAGCCGTAGAAGGTGAGCCCGCCCACCTCCTCGACGGCGCCGTCGAGGACCACGCTGTTCGACTGGGCCTCCACCGCGCGCTGGGTGCCCATGGAGTCGTGCTGTCCGCGCACCCACACGTACGGCACGTCGAGCTTGCCGATCTCGTCGGCGAACACGTCCTCGGTGGCGCTGCCCCGGTCGGTGATGTCCCCGGAGTCGACCACCATGTCCACCCCGTACTGCTCCTGGAGGGTGCGGATGATGCTCCACGACGCGGGGTTGAGCTGGATGTCGGACACGTGCAACACCCGGATCACCGTCTCGTCCTCCTCGTACACGGGGAGGGTCGAGGTGGCCTCGTAGAGCATCGCGACGTTGCCGACCAGGCCCGCGAGCTGCTCCTGGTACTGACTGAAGCGGCCGACCACCTCCTCGGCGCTGCCGACCACCTGCGGGGCCCCCGCGATGAGGCCGGTGTAGCGGGGCTCGGCGATGGCGCTGGGGTTGAAGGTGCCCGCGGCGGCGGCGCCCGAGGCCACGAGGACGGCGAGGGACGCGGCAGCGCTGCCCGCGGCACGCCCGGCGCTCCTGAAGAGCAGGAGGCCCATCAGGGCCGCGCCCAGGGTCGCCGCGAGGACCGCGCGGACCAGCAGCGCGACCACGCCGTCGCGCAGGTCCGATCCGATGCCCGCGGCCATCCGGTTGATGGCCTCCGGGTCGGCGAACATCTCCTGGGCCGCCGACAGCCGGATGTCGGAGATCGTCGCCTCCAGCTTCAGGGGCGCGCTGTGCGTGTCGAAGGCCAGCTGGCCCAGCGGGGCAACGTCGACGACGGTCTCGCCGCGCCACTGGGGGGTCAGACCCAGGGTGACGTCGGCAGGGCCGATGGGGGTGACCACCTGTCCGCCCAGCGCAAGGCCGAGCCACCCCCCGACGAGCCCGGCGGCGACGACGCACCCCCACCGCCACGCGCGTCCGGCGCGCACCCGGTCGAGGGCGGCGCGGAGCCGCGCGAGGGCCCCACGGAAGTCGTGACCGCGGATCGCTTCCCAAGACAACACACCACCATCATGCCGCTGACGGGGGTCGATCCCAATATTTCCTCCCTTTCCAGAGTGTTATGCCGCTCGGGGGCCGCTTCCCTCCCCCACCGGCAGGCAGCACAATGGCAGGCGTGGTGGAACTGACACGCAGGGCCTTCGAGGAGCTGGTCGCCGACGCCCTGGACGAGATCCCGGCCGAGTTGTCCCGGCTGATGGACAACGTGGTGATCAGCGTGGAGGACGAGTCCCCCGACGGCCTGCTCGGCCTGTACGAGGGCATCCCGCTGACCGAGCGCGGCGACACCTACTTCGGCGTGCTCCCGGACCAGATCTTCATCTACCGTCGCAACATCTGCGCGATCTGCGAGACCCCCGAGCAGGTGGTGGAAGAAGTCCTGGTCACAGTGGTGCACGAGATCGCCCACCACTTCGGGATCGACGACGCCAGGCTGACCGAACTGGGGTGGGGCTGAGCGGGGCCGCCGGAATCCGAAACTCCGGCCGCTTTTTTCGGTACGGGGTCCCATTTTCGGTGCTCTGCGTACACATCCGGGAACGACTCGCCCGCGTCCGACACGCCGGGCCGCCACGGGGATCGCCTGTGTACATATTGTCACCAGCAAAAACGTTCCGTACACGACTTGGCCGGGAGATTGCCGAATCCACCCGTCGTTCATTACCCGCAGCAACGAATCAGACACGAATTTGCCCAAGTGGCTTGCGAGGAAGCCCGCCTTCCGGAACGGTTGGTTATTGAGACACGACACAGCGTGATTTCAACCCTGTAACAGTAAGGGAGTGCCGGGTGGCCAATCCGCGCCTCGACAACACACCTGACAACGGAGACCACGAGTCTTCGAGCGCCCCCGACAACGCGACCCCCGCCGGCCCGGGCAAGGACGACTGGCGGAGCAGCTACCGCGACGTCATGGCGATCGGCGAGTTCCGCGCCGTCTGGCTCGCCCACGCACTCTCGATGATCGGCAGCAACCTGCTGAACATCGCGACCAGCATCCTCGTCTTCCAGGTGACGGGCTCCGCGCTCGCCGCCGGCGTCACCCTGGCCCTCACCTTCCTGCCGCCGATCATCAGCCCCCTGATCGCGGGGCTCGCCGACCTCTTCCCGAGGCGCAGGGTGATGGTCATCTGCGACCTCGCCCGCGCCGCGGTCATCGTCCTCATCGGCATCCCCGGCATGCCGATCTGGGCGATCTGGCTCCTGCTGTTCTGCTCGGTGCTGCCGTCGATCCCCTTCGCGGCGGCACGCGCGGCCATGATGGCGGAGATCATCCAGGGCGAGCGCTACGTCGCGAGCACCGCGATCATCCAGCTGACCTCGCAGATCGGCATGCTCGCCGGGCTCGTCGCCGGCGGTGTGATCGTGGCGCACGTCGGGCCCAACATCACCGTGATGTCGACCGGGATCCTCTTCGTCCTGTCCGCGACGGTCGTGCTGATCGGAGTGAAGGCCCGCCCGGCGCCCCGGGGCGAGAAGGAGGAGCGGCCCGGGTTCGCGGCCATGACACGCGACGGGGCCAAGCTCGTCTTCGGCGACCCTCGGCTGCGCACACTGGCGCTGCTCGCGTGGCTCGCCGGCCTCTACATGATCCCCTACGGGCTGGCCAACCCCATGGCCGCCGAGATCGGGGCGGGGGCCGCCGCCGCGGGGTTCATCATGGCGGGCTCGTCGATCGGCGCGTTCCTCGGCGGGTTCGTCCTCACCCGCCTGGTCCCGCCGCCGACCCGGATGCGCCTGCTCGGCCCCCTGGCCGTCCTCACGTCGGTACCGCTGCTGCTCTGGCTGTTCGACCCGCCGCTGTGGCTGATGGTGACCGCTCTGGCCCTGTGCGGCGTCGCGGGGTCCTACCAGTTCGTGGCCAACGCGGCGTTCGTGCTGTGCGTGCCCAAGGAGGGCCGGGGACTGGCCTTCGGGCTGGTCGCGTCCGGGCTCCAGGCCGCGCAGGGCGTCGGCATCCTGATCGCCGGGTTCTTCGCCGAGTTCTTCGGCACCGGCGTCGTCATCGTCTCGGCCGGTGTGCTCGGGGTGGGCTTCGCCGTGCTCCTGGCGATCCCCTGGTCACGGCTCTCGGGGGAGACCATCGCGCGGATGGACGCCACCGAGCGGCCCTAGGGCGTCCTCCGGCGTGTGCCGCCCGTCCCTCTCGGCGGGGCGGGCGTCGGCCGGATGCGCCCTAGCGCTCGCCGCAGCTCTCCACGGAGGGTTCGCGGGCCTCCTCGGCCTCGCGTTCCTCCCGTGGGGTGCGGAGCTCACGTCGTTCCCAGCCCGGGTGTGCCCTGAGGGTCCACATCAGTTCTCGCTCGGCTTTCCTTGGAAGTTGCGGATGATCTGCTCCAGCATGGAGCGCTGCTCGTTCGCGGCCGGCATGACCAGCCAGGCCAGGATGTACACGAAGACACCGCTGAACCCGAAGAAGGTCAGTACCACGAGGACCAGCCGGACGAGGTTGGAGTCGACCTTGAGGAACTCGGCGATACCGCCGCAGACGCCGGCGAGGTAACGGTCGGTCCCGCTGCGCCGGAACCGCTTGCTCTGGTAGTTCTCGTTCATGTATCCACCATGCCCGCTCCCCACGACGATTCCCATCGGGGACAGCCCTGGCCCTCCCCTGACATCCCCCCGACCCCCCTGGAGGGGCGGCCGGGGGCGTCCGGACACCCCCGTGAAGGGTTCGACGGGACGGAGTCCCACGGCGTTCCTGAGGCGTGGGGCACATTCGGCCCGAACGGGGCCGGGCCGACCCGTACGGCGGCCCCCGAGGGCGGCGCGGCCGCCCCGGGGTGAGACCGGGCGTTCCCCGGAGGTCAGTCCCTACCGGTGGGCAGCTCCTCGGCGGTTCCCTCCGCCCGGCCGGACGTGCCGGGATCCCCGGCGCTCGTGTCCCCGCCGTCCCCGGCCGCGGCGTCCGGCCGGGGCCCGACGGACTCCGCGGGGTCGTGACCGGGAAGGCTGGTGCCCAGGGGCTTCTCCGAGATGAACCAGGAGAGCACGAAGCCGGCCAGGGCCACGGGCACCGCGTAGAGGAAGATCGGCGGCAGCGCCCCCGCGAAGGCGTCGACGATGAACTCGCGCTGCGGCGCCGGAAGGCCCCGGAGCAGCTGGGGGGTCATGGAGCTGATCCCGGCCTCCCCTCCCGCGAACTCCACGCCGCCACCGGGCGCGCCCTCCATCCGCCGGTCGAGGCGGGACACGAAGACCGAGCCGAACACGGCGATGCCGAAGGACGCGCCGATCTGGCGGAAGTAGTTGTTCGCCGACGTCGCGGCCCCCAGGTCGCGGCGGGGGGCGGTGTTCTGGACGATCAGCACGAGGTTCTGCATCACCATGCCCACGCCCAACCCCAGGACCAGCATCGCCGTCCCGTTGAAGGCGTAGGGGGTGTCGGCGGTCATGCGGGACAGCAGGACCAGGCCCACCGTGATCAGGGCTGTGCCGATGACCGGCCAGTGCTTGTAGCGGCCTGTCCTGGAGATGAGTCGTCCGGTGGTGATGGTGCTCGTGAGCATCCCGGCCACCATCGGGAGCATGAGCAGGCCGGACTCGGTGGCCGACGCCCCGCCGACCATCTGGAGGAACGTGGGCATGTAGGCGACCGTCGAGAACATGGCGATGCCGACGGTGATCCCCACCAGTGCCGTCAGGACGAAGTCCCGGTCCCGGAAGAGGCGCAGCGGGATGACGGGGTCGGCCGCGCGCCGTTCCACGAGGACGAACAGCAGGCCCGCGACGAGGGCGCCCGCGCCCAGGCCGATGATCTGCGGGCTGAGCCAGGCGTAGGCGTGCCCGGCCCAGCTCGTCGCCAGCACCAGGCAGACGCTCGTGGCCGCGAGCAGTGCCGTGCCCGCGTAATCCAGGCGGGGCCGGGGACCGGTCGGCCGGGGCAGGTGGACCACCGCCAGCGCCGTGACCAGCGCCACCGCCCCGAGCGGCAGGTTGATGTAGAAGATCCAGCGCCAGTCGAGCTGGTCGGTGAAGAACCCGCCGAGCAGCGGTCCCGCGATGGCTGAGACGCCGAACACCGCGCCCATGACCCCCATGTACTTGCCGCGCTCGCGGGGCGGGACCACGTCGGCGATGATCGCCTGGGCGCTGATGATCAGCCCGCCCCCGCCGATGCCCTGCACGGCGCGGAAGACGATGAGCTGGGTCATGTTCTGGGCCAGGCCGGACAGGACGGACCCCAGCAGGAACACCGCGATCGCGAAGACGTACACGTGGCGGCGGCCGAAGACGTCCCCGGCCTTGCCGTAGACGGGCATGCCGACCGTGGCCGCGAGCATGTAGGCGGTGACGACCCAGGAGAGGTGTTCCAGGCCGTCGAGCTCTCCGACGATCGTGGGCAGGGCGGTGGCGACGATGGTCTGGTCGAGCGAGCCCAGCAGCATCGTCAGGATGATCGTCAGGAGGATCCAGCGCAGCCGGGTGGGTCCGGGGGTGGCCATAGAGGGTTCCGTTCGCCTTCGGGAGACCTGGGAGGGACGGCTCGCCCCGGAGCTCAGTCCTCGCGCGACGGGGGCGCGAAGGCCTCTCCGAGGTGGCGGAGCGCCTCGCGGATCTTGGCGCGGACGTCCGCGGACTCCTCGCTCTCCGAGTAGTGGAGGCGCTTCATGGTGTGGCGCATCACCGCCATGCCGGCCGCCGCGAGGAGCTGCGGCCGGTCGTCGTCGGGGCCGGCGCCGGTGCGCTCGGCGATGGCCCCGGCCAGCTCCACCTCCACGTTGTGGAAGCGGGCGAGCAGCCCGCGCACGAGCTGCGGTTCGCGTTCGGTGAGCTTCTTGCGCAGGAGCATGTCCGCGCGCTGGGTGGCGAGGTCCTCGGTGCTGACCAGGAACGTGATCAGGACGGTGATGAGGTCCTCGACGAAGTCCCCCGTGGGACCGCCGTCGACGAACGCCTGCCGCACCTGCTCGTCGGGGGTCGCGGGGACGTCGCCGAGGAGGGCCTCCTCCTTGGTGGCGAAGTAGTTGAAGAAGGTGCGCGTCGAGACGTCGGCCTCCAGGGCGATCTCCTCGACCGTCACGTTCTCCAGCCCGCGTTCCAGGGTGAGGCGTATCCCCGCCTCCTGGAGTGCGCGGCGGGTCGCCTGCTTCTTCCGTTCCCGAAGTCCCATGGTGGTCCTCCCCGTACACGGCCAATTCTTGCGGACCGTGCAATATTTCTCAACGAGTGTGCTCCGTGGCGGCGCGGACGCCGCCCGCGACGGGGAGCGCGCGACCCCGCCGGAGCGGGGCCGCGCCCGTGGCCTGCCGACCGCCCTACCGGCCCACGAAGCGTTCGGGCCGGACGTAGACAATGACACGTTTCTCGGAGGGGTCGTCCCAGGGGTACGGGGTGCCCATGTACTTCTGGGACATCTCGTTGATGAAGGCCTTGTCCGTGTCCTCCTCGATCCGCTCCACCTCGCCGCGGACCTCCACGTACATGTAGGGGTCGTCGGGGTCGGTGGCCGACACCGCGATCCGCCCGTCGCGCCGGAGGTTGTGCAGCTTCTGCCGGGTGGTGGTCTGGCTGAACCTCAGGAACTCGCCGTCCCAGTCGATCCACACCGGGCTCGACTGGGGCTGCCCCTCGGGGCCGAGTGTGGCCACGTGCCCGAACGCGGGCTTGCGCAGAACCGCCTGCTGCTTCTCAGAGAACGCCATGCCGCTCCTTGGTCGTCGATCCTCGGCCGGTCTTCCGACTGTCCGAGTACACCAACAGTGCCCGTCCCGCGCGCGGCGACGCGCCCATCCGGTGCCCGGCAGGCCCGGACGGGCCAAGACCCTGTTTCCCGCCCCTTCGAACACGCTCCCGGTCGTCCGGGACTCATCGGTGATGACCGACAAGTCCGCCTGTTCGGATTCGACTACGCTGATGGAGGCATCACGCCTGAACCAAGGAGACAACATGGCTCGCTCTTACGAACCAGGACCGAAGCAGTTCATTTTCGGTGTTGGCGACGGTAACGACCACTACGTTTCCGTGGGAGACCCCCAAGAGGCCTACGTGGCATTCTCCGAGTTCTTCCGTGGTCGAGATTCCGACACTTACACCATCGAAGACGAACCGGCGGTCCAAAGGCTGCTTCTCATGCCCGACAGAGGCATGATCGCCCGGATCGAAGGTGCGGACGCGCCTCAGATCGAATACCTCAAGGTCGACAGGGGCAATCGCTACCTGCCGAGCGCCATGCTGTTCTTCGAGAACGGACATTCCGGCCTCGACCACTTCGGACAGTGGTTCCCGGACCTCGCCGACCTCGACGCGTCACCGGAGACCCGTGGTGCCACCCGCGCCGCCATGATCACAACCGAAGCCGCTGCAATCGAAGAAGTTGCCCGCATCTGGGCGGATTCGGGCATCGTGGACCCGAGCAACCGTTACTACGTCTTCTTCGATTCACATGGTGTCGACGATGATCGAGCCGAGCGAGCCGAACTGCTCAAGCTGATCGAATTTCTCGGCCTCGAGCGAGTCGACGCCCCGGCCGAGGCGGCCGACGGCGAAGTCTGGGTGCGCACTGAAACACGCCTCGACGCCGAATTCGAACGGTGGTCGTGAACAGGTGTTTCGGGAGTGCGCTGCGGCCTTTCCGTGACGCTCGCCGTGGGCCCGGGACAGGCCGCAGGCCGGATCATTCGATGATCTCCGCGCGTTCGTCGGACATGAGTTCACGCAATACCCGGAAACGGTTCAGCAGGCCGTGATGGCACAGAAGACTCAGAGCGTTTTCGAGAAGAGTCAGGAAACAGGGCCTTGTCTCATCCACGCCTGCTGGCGGGGCGGGGGAGCGCCGCTCGGTCCGGCTGCTTCGCGTAGGCGCTTGTTGTATCCGCTCTGTTGGGGCAGGCAGGGGAAGCGCTCCGCGAGGTGGGTGCGGGCGTAGCGCGGCCATCGGGTTTCGTCGGTGTGTCCGGGCATGGCCTGCATGAGCGCGAGGGTGACCAGGCCGGCGTCGGACAGGCGGGGGCGGAATCCGATGGCGGGACGCCGGGGGCCAGGTCCGGGCGGTGTTTCAGGAGCCGTTGGGGGGTGTCGTAGAGTGCTTGGACGAGGGAGTTCAGGTCTTGCGTCACAACTCGACCATGGGCTCCCTCACCTCGTGCTCAGACCACACACCCCTTGGAATTACTCATCTAGGCTCTGGCCATGGACCGAGGAACCGGCACCCCCGAGACCCCCGCCCGGCCCGATGCTCCGGGCCGGACGAACGACTACGACGGCTTCGCCGAGGCGTACGCGGCGGAGAACGAGAACAACATCCAGAACGCCTACTACGAGCGGCCGGCGATGCTGGCCCTCGCCGGGGACGTGGCCGGCCGCCGGATCCTGGACGCCGGCTGCGGCGCGGGTCCCCTGTCGGCCGCCCTTCGCGAACGCGGCGCCGTCGTCACCGGCGTCGACGCCAGCGCCGGGATGCTGGCGCTGGCCAGGCGGCGGCTCGGGGACGGCGTGGACCTGCGCGTGGCGGACCTGGGCGACCCCCTGCCGTTCGACGACGGCGCGTTCGACGACGTGGTCGCGTCGCTGGTGCTGCACTACCTGGAGGACTGGGGGCCGACGCTGGCCGAGATGCGGCGCGTGCTCAGGCCGGGCGGCCGGCTGATCGCCTCGGTGCAGCACCCGTTCGTGGACTACGCGATCCAGGACCCCCGACCCGACTATTCCGCGACCACCAGCTATTCCGACGAGTTCTCGTTCAGCGGGCGGACCGTCACGCTGAAGTTCTGGCGCCGACCGCTGCACGCGATGACCGACGCCTTCACCGCCGCCGGCTTCCGCCTCTCCGTCATCAGCGAGCCGCAGCCCGACCCGGCCGCCCGTGAGCTGTTCCCCGACGACTTCCACGCCCTGTCCACGCAGATCGGCTTCCTGTTCTTCGTCGTCGAGGCGCCGCCGTCGCCCGCCGACCCCGCCGATCGGTCTGCGGACGTCCTCGGGTGAGACCCCGCGCGCACAGGGGCCGCCCGCACGCGGCGGGAGGGTCACCGGCCCGAGCGGGCGGAGAGCCGCGGCGAGAGCATGCGTCCGACCGCGCGCAGCAGGGCCCGGAACTCGGCCCCGTTCGGGCGCACACCCAAACCGGCGTACATCAGCGCGTTCCCGTACTCGGCCATGAGAACGATCCGGCCGTCCCGGACGTCGAACCGCGTCACATAGGTGTTGCGGTAGGGCCGTCCCGTGCGCGCCACGACCATGTCTCCGACGCCGTGGAAGAAGAGCTCGCCGCCGTCGGGCGAGACGATCCACCTGTGGTCGCGCCAGCGCAGCGGGGAGAACTTGTCGAAAAGCGCGCCCGTGTACGCGAGGACCTCGTTCCTGCCCTTGACGTCGGCGACGCAGATGCCCCGCTTGCGGCCCGCGACGATGTCGGCGACGCCCTGGGGGGTCGTGGCGCCCCGGGCGTGCATGAACAGCTGCCGTGCGTCGTCGGCCAGGGTCCGGGCCACGGCGTCGATGTCCTTGGCCTCGACGGCGCGGATGAACTCCTGGGCCGCGTCGAGCCCGGTGTGGGTGGCGGAAGTCGTTCTCTGGTCGTCCATGAGGTTTCCGATCTTTGTGCGGGTGTGTGCGGGGGTCCGGTTCAGGCGTCCCAGGACAGCAGGGGCTCACCGAACGACGTGGGGATTCCGAAGGAGGCGAAGCGGGGCGTCCACCACCGCGTGAACTCGGATTCGTAGGCCAGGAGCCGTTCGGAGAAGGCGGCCAGGTCGACGCCTTCGTCGAACTCGAGGTAGACGATGAACTCCGCGCCGCCGTCCTCCCTCGGCTGGAGCCACATCCGCTCCCGGTGGTAGCCGACCTCTCGGGCCCGGGTGTCCAGGCCGGGCAGGTGGTCCCTGTTCAGGTCGGAGAGGAGGTCTCGGAACTCCTGGACGCGACTCCGGGGGATCGTGAAGGTCCACGCTGTACTGGTCATGCCCTCTCCTCGGCCCCGGGCGGTCCGCCGCATGCGGGGGGCGGTCCTGGTGATCCCGGTTCGTTTTCGATGATCCGGGAGGACGGGCGGGGCAGGAAGGCCGAGCCGAGGGTGGTATCGGCAGGACCAGGCTCGCCCGCCGACACGGGGCGGGGACAATAGGGGGCATGCCGAGCAGCGATCGAACCGAGTTCGGGGCGTACCTGAGGCGCCGCAGGGCCGCGATGAGCCCCGCGGACCCGCGGGGCGGCGTGCGGACCTCCCGCCGACGGGTTCCGGGGCTCCGCCGTCAGGAGGTCTCCGACCTGGCGGGGATCTCGGTGGAGTACTACACACGCCTGGAGCAGGGCAGGGCGCCCCGCCCCTCGCGCGAGATCCTCGCCTCCCTGGCACAGGCGTTCGGTCTCTCGGACGCCGAACGCGCCCACCTCTTCCGGCTGGGCGGTGAGGCCCCGCCCGAGCCGGCCTCCCCCGCCTCGGTCATCCGCCCCGGGCTGCTGCGCCTGCTGCGGGGCCTGGACGAGACGATGCCGGTCACCGTGCACGACGGGCGCCTGGACCTGCTGGCCCGCAACAAGGCCGCGCAGGAGCTGCTCGGGACCTCGTTCGGCGACGGCCCGTTCGAGCGCAACATCGCCTACCAGGCCTTCACGACCGACACCCTGGCGCGCCTGCTCGGAGGCGAGGGTTCGGAGCGCTTCCTGCGGGCCGCGGCCGCCGAGCTCCGGATCGCGCTGAGCCGGTACCCCGACGACGCCTACCTGCGGTCCCTGCTCGCCGAGCTCACCGCGACCAGCCAGAGCTTCCGCGACCACTGGGAGGAGGGCGAGGTCGGCGCTTCGAGGTCGGCGGTCAAGCGGATGCACCACCCGACCCAGGGGTGGGCCCGCTTCGACATCGAAGTGCTGCACGACCCCGAGCGGGACCACTGGATCATGCTCTACACGCCGCAGGAGGACGAGTAGCCGTCCGTACCGGACGGCGGACCCGGCCACGGGGTGGAGCCGGAGGGTGGAGCGGGCACGCCCGCGAGGTGACGGCACGGCGGAGGCACAGGAGCGGGCTCCGGCGGGCGGCGGCCCCGGGAACGGGAAAAACCCAGGACCGAGACCTTGAGATGGCCTCTGACCTGGGTTTTCTTGGGTAGGCCCCCAGGGGCTCGAACCCTGAACCCACGGATTAAAAGTCCGTTGCTCTGCCAATTGAGCTAGAGGCCCTCGGCGACTCCCGGGCATGCTGCCGCCCGTCGCCAGAGGCAACTCTACCCCAGCAGCAGGCCCTTCGTGCTGCCGATGGAACCCCGCGCGCAACGCGCCTGATCACCGTGCCGACACGCGGGGCCCGCCGCCGCGGACAGGCCCGGCAGCCGCCCGCCGGGCTCCCCCGGACGCGAGCCCAGAGCCTGGGAGACCCGGCCCCGGAGCCCGGGGGGACCGCGGACGGCCCTCACGCGCCCGGGGGCTCGGCGCACGGCTCGGCCGGCACGGCGCCCATCTCGGCACCGCGCCACCGGCGGCTCCGCGCGGCGGATCTCGCGCTCGGCACCGGCAGCTGATAGATTCGTACATGCGTTCTAATCGTGGTTGGGGAAGACCACGACGGACACGCGGGGGCGTCACCGGTCTCTCGGCGGGAGAGCGGTGACGCCCCTTCTTCTGCCTCAGGACCGCGACGCCTGCGCGGGTGCGGCCCCGGCCCGGTCCCGCGCCGGCGCGGCCCGCCGCGCTCGGACGTCGGCCCACGTGCGGAGCACGGCCGAGGCGACGCCGGCCGCCGCGGCGACGGCGAGGGAGAGGGCGACGTCGGGCGCCCACGCGAGAGCCCCGTCGACCCCCGTCACCGCGAGGAGGACGGCCCCGGCTCCGACGGGGAGCAGCCCCGGGACGACCCGGAACGCGGTGGCCGTCCTGGTGGGCGGAGCGGCCGGGGCACGCGGTCGGCGCAGTGCCGCACACGCCCCGGCGGCCGTCGCCGTCAGCCACACGGCCAGACCGGTGGCGGCTGCGACGGCGAGCAGGTAGGCGGTGCGGGACGGGCCGCCTTCCGGCTCCGGGGCGCCCGCGAGCATGGCGGAGGCCCCGAACAGGACGTCCGTGCTCGCCGCGTCGTGCAGGAGCCCGTGGGAGTTCTGCTGCATGACGAGGGCGAGGCCGCGCTCGGGGAGCAGGAGCAGCACGGCCGAGTAGCCGGGTGCGGCCCCGCTGTGCCACACGGCCCCGTCCAGCGGGGCGTCGAGTCCGCCGACGCGCCACCCCAGGCCGTAGCCCGTCCCCGCCCCGTCGTCCGTGGCCTGCTCGCGGCTCATCTCCCCGAAGGAGTCCGCCGACAGGACGTCCCCTCCGCCCCGGAGGTAGAGGGAGGCGAGCGCCGCGAGGTCGTCGAGGTCGCCGCCGAGGTAGCCGTACGCCGCCCCGTGGGGGTCGAGTCCGGCCGCGACCGGCGCGGTGGCGCCCCAGAGCGGGAGGTGCCCCGGGGCCAGGGCGCGGTCGCGGGCCGAGGCGGGGTCGGTGATCGCACCGTCCGCACCCGCCGGTTCGAGCACGGCGTCGCGGACGTGGTCGGAGAAGGGGACGCCGGTGACGGACTCGACCACGGCGGCGAGGACCAGGTAGTTGGCGCTGGTGTAGGCGTACTCGCCGCCGGGGGGCGCGAGGGGCCGGATCCGGTCCAGCGCCGGGAGGCGGTCGGCGGGCCGCGGGCAGTCCCCCCGGCAGTCGGAGACCGCGAAGGCCGACGAGGGCGGCAGGCCCGAGGTCTGGGCGAGCAGGTGGCGGACGGTGGTCTGCGGGGCGTGCGCCCCTCCGAACCGGAATTCCGGCAGGTGGTCGGCGACCGGGTCGTCCAGTCCGAGTGCGCCGTCCTCGGCCAGCGCGAGGACGGCGGTCGCGGTGACCGGCTTGGCCACGGACCCCCACAGGAACGGCGTCCCGGCCGTGACGGGGGCCCCGTCGCCGTCGGTTCCCCACGCCGCCCGGTGGAGGGGCCCGTCGGGTCCGACCACCGCGTAGGACAGCCCGGGTGTGCCGGTCGCCTCCATGCGCCTCTGCACGTAGTCGTCGATCGCGGCGTAGGGGTCGGCGGGATCCCGTGCGGCGGCCGCGGCGGGGGCGCCGACCGGGGCGAGGAGCAGTGCCGCGCAGAGGGCGGCGGCCCATCGCGGGGCGGGGCGGGCGGGACGGCGGTTCATGGGGGTCTCCACGGGTGCCTTGATAACCGTATGGGCGTACGACAATAACCGTATATACATACGGTTAACAAGGCCGGCCGGGTGTCGGCCCTGTCAGGCCCCGGAGGCCGGGAGGCGCGCCCGAGGACGAGCGCCCGCGCCGAAGGGCCGGACCGGCCGCCGCCGGACCGATTCCTTTTCCGGCGGACCGCCGTCACACGGTCGGACACGACGGAGCAGCACCCGGATCGGAGCAGGACACATGGGCTCGAACAGCAAGAACGGAACCGCGGCGGACTCCGCGGTCGTCTCGGCGGACGGGACGCGGATCGCCTTCGAGCGCCTCGGCGAGGGGAGACCGGTGGTCCTGGTCTCCTCGGCCCTGGCCGACCGCGGAGACACCCGCGGGCTCGCCCGCCTGCTCGCCCAGCGGTTCACCGTGGTCAACTACGACCGGCGCGGCCGGGGCGCGAGCGGCAACGCGAAGGCCTACGCCGTGGAGCGCGAGATCGAGGACATCGCGGCGCTGATCGCGCACGTCGGCGGCTCGGCGTCGGTGTTCGGCAGCTCGTCCGGGGCGGTTCTCGCGCTCCGGGCCGCCGTCGCCGGGGCGGGCGTCGACCGGCTCGCCCTCTACGAGCCGCCGTTCTCGGTGGAACCGGGCGGCTTCGGCCCACCGCCGGGCTTCCCGTCGCGCATCGACGCCCTGCTCTCCGAGGGACGGCGCCCGGACGCGGTGCGGGAGTTCATGACCGGGGCGCAGGGCATGCCCGGGTTCGTGGTGGGGCTGATGCGGCTGATGCCCAAGCAGTGGGCGACCCTGACGGCGATGGCGCACACCCTGCCCTACGACATCGCGGTCATGGGCGACACCCAGCGGGGGGAGCCGCTGGACGCGGACGCGTGGTCGACCGACGCGCGGACACTGGTGCTGACGGGCGGCAGGAGCCCGGCCGGGTTCCACAGGGCCGCGGAGGAGCTGGCGGGGGTGCTCGACGCCGCCGAGCACCGCGTGCTGCCGGGTCTGAACCACGGCTCGGTGATGACGGCGCCGAAGCGGCTCGCGCCCGTGCTGGCGGAGTTCTTCGGCGGCCGATGACCCGCCGGGGGCCGGGCCGGGGCCCGTCCCCGGGAGCGGAGGGAGGCGGTCCGGGTTCAGGCGCGGCCCGGGACCGTGTCGCCCTCCGCCTCCCCCGCCGATCCGGGCGCCTGCGGCAGCAGCGCCCGGATCGCGGCGGCGAGCCGCGTCCCGTCCGGCGTCTCGCCGGGTGAGACCAGGCTCTGCGCCATCACGCCGGGCACCAGCGTCAGCATGAGCGAGCCGACCGTGTCCTCCTGCTCGTCCGTCACCTGTTCCACCGGCACGCCGAGCACGACGGCGGCCAGCCCCCGGCGTGCGAGCCGGTGGGCCCCGGCGAGCTGGTCGCGGAGTTCGGGCATGCGGTCGAGCTGGGCCAGCACCTCGAAGTTCGCGGCCACCATCGTGCGGACGTCGCCCAGGGAGCGCACGAGCCGGTTCATCGTCTCCTCGAACCTGTCGACCGGCGCGGAACCGCCGTCGGCGGCGGAGAGCACCGCGAGCACGCGGTCCGACCACTCCCCCACGACGGCGATCATCGCGGTGGTCAGCAGGACCTCCTTGGACCCGTAGTGGTAGCCGATCGACGCCAGGTTCGCCCCCGAGGCGGCCACGATGTCGCGCGAGGTCGTGCGGGCGTAGCCCTTCGTGTACAGGCACTGCTTGGCGCCTTCCAGCAACTGCTCCTTGTGTCCCATGCACCCACTCTAACCTCTTTATATACAAGCGTATTGTACAAACGTCATATACATACGTATGATCGCTCCATGATCGAGATCCGCGAACTCCCTCCCTCCGACGAGGAGCGGGCGGCCGCCGTCATCGCCGAGGCGATGGACTCCGACCCCGTTATGGCCTGGATGATCCCCGACGCCGAGGAGCGCCGCGCACTCCTCCCCGCCCTGATGCGCGAGTTCGTCGCCACCGCGCTCGCGACCGACCGTGTGCTGGTCGACGGGACCGGGAGCGCCCTCGCCCTCTGGTCCCACCGCTCGGGCCCCGCCCGATCCCCGGGCGAGGAGAGCCTCCGGGCGCTCCCCGCGGCGTACGCGCCCCACGTGCCGCGGATCGCCCTGCTCGGGCGGACCATGGAGGACCGGCACCCGACCGTCCCCCACCTGTACCTCTCGACGATCTGCGTGCTGCCACGCGCCCGGGGCCGGGGACTGGGCTCTGCCCTGTTGGGCCACCGCCTCGACGGCGCCGGCCTCCCCGCCTACCTGGAGGCCAGCACCGAGCGGAGCACGGCCCTCTACGCCCGGCACGGGTTCACCCCGCTGGGCGACCCGGTCACCCTTCCCGACGGACCCACCGTCCACCCGATGTGGCGCGAGCCCAACCCATGAGGAGAAGACCCGTGCAGGCGTACACCCATGTGACCGTGATCGACTCCACCGGCGGCCCGTCCGCCCCGGACCGCACCGTCCTCGTCGAGGACGGCGTCATCACCGCGGTCGGACGCACCGCGGAGGTCCCCGTACCGGAGACCGCGTCGGTGGTCGACCTCACCGGGAAGTACCTCATCCCGGGCCTGGCGGACATGCACGTCCACAGCGACATCGAGGACGAGCGGATCATCCCCGCGCTCTACCTCGCGAACGGCGTCACCACCGTGCGCGAGATGTGGGGCGGCCCCCGGGTCCACGACTGGCGGCGGCGCATCGGGGCCGGAACGATGTCGGGCCCCCGCTGGGTCGTCGGCGGCAACCTGGTGGACGGCTCCCCCTCCCTCTGGGAGGACATCCCGGGCCCCGCGGCGCCCACCGTCGTCAAGGGCGCCCAGGACGCCCGCCGCGCCGTCGGCGAGACCCGCGACGCCGGGGCGGACTTCGTGAAGGTCTACTCCCGGCTGGACCGCGAGTCCTACCTCGCCCTGATGGAGGAGGCCCGGCGCCAGGACATCCCCGTCGTCGGCCACCGCTCGGACCTGGTGCCCTTCGTGGAACAGGTCGAACTGGGCCAGCGCTCCTTCGAGCACGTCCACGGCCTGTGGCCCGCACTCTCCCGGGACGCGGCGGAGATGGAGGCGTCGATGGCGCGGATCTCCCTCGAACCCGACACCTACTACTCCAGCTGGTTCCGGCAGATCAACGAGGTGGAGTGGGAGTCCGTCAACTCCTACGACTCCGCGGCGGCGGCCTCGGTGTTCGGACGGCTGGCCGCCAACGACGTGGCCCTGTGCCCCACGCTGGTGATGCACGAGAAGGTGGACCTGCCGGAGCGGGCCGGACTGGAGGACCCCCGCCTGCGGTACCTGCCGCCGTACATGCGCGAGATGTGGAAGTACGTGCTGGAACAGGTCTACACACGTGGACGCAGCGCCGCCGAGGGGGCCCTGCGCCGCGACCTGTTCGAGCGGCGCCGGGAGACCGTCGTCGCGATGGACGCGGCCGGGGTGCGCCTGCTCGCGGGCACCGACCCGCTCACCCCGGGCGTCCTCCCCGGGTTCGGCCTGCACGACGAGCTGGAACTGCTGGTGCGGTCAGGGCTGAGCCCCGCGCGGGTCCTCCGGATCGCGACCCTGGAGACGGCCCGCTTCCTGGGCCGCGAACAGTGGTCGGGCACGGTCCGGGAGGGCAGGGCCGCCGACCTCGTGGTGCTGGACGCCGACCCCCTGGCCGACATCCGCAACACCACGCGCATCCACGCCGTCGTGGTCGCGGGCAGGTTCATCGGCCCCGGGGAGCGGCAGGCGCTGCTCGACACCGCCGAGCGCGCGGCGGCGGACCAGGTCGCCTGACCCGCCGGACCCCGCGGACCGGGTTCCCGGGCGTACCGGGGACCCGGTACGCCCGGGACCTCGCGCGGCCCCGGGCTCCCGTGCCCCCTCTGCGCGGAGCACCGCCCCGCGGGCCCCGCCGCCCCCTGCCGGAGGGGCCCCGCGACGCCCGAAGCGGGATTCCCCGGTCTCGTTTCGAGGACAACCGGTGATCCCACATTTCCTCCCGCGGGCCGGAACACGCTCTGAACTGGCCTTTTCCGAAGACCATGGGAAACGGCAATAGCAGAGCCCTTTTACCTGACATCCGGGCACACCCGAAGCCACTGATTTCGGCTCGTGCCGTCCGACCTGCGAATCTACGGGAAACCTTGCCCGGAGCCCCCTGCGGAGCCTTCCCCGGCAGAGATAATACGCCTGTGAGACGCGACACGAATCCCTTCCATAAAGCCCCAGGTAGGACCCTCCGAAGCACGTGGATTACCCGCCCGGAACGACGACGCCGCGATGACTATGGGGCTTCTGTGCACTAAAGTCTTCCTACCATGGCGTATTCAGCGAGAAGTCCGTCGTCGGTGGTCTCGACCCGACCGGCCCGCCAGGGCGACCCCGGCCTGGCCGAGGCCCTGTCGGCGCACCTTGGCATCGAACTCACCCCCCGCGAGTTCACGCTGCCCGACGGCACGAGGATCGGCGTCGACTGCGCCGACGGGGGCCGCCCGAGCCTCCTGGTGCAGTTCACCCCGCTCCAGGGCCCGGTCAAGTCGACCCAGCGCAACAAGGTCATCGCCGACGCCTTCAAGCTCGTGTGGCTGCGCGACCACCACTTCCCGGACGCGCACGTCCTCCTGGTCATCGGCGAACCGCTCGCCCGGCTGTTCGGGCGGGGGGCCTGGCTCCCCACCGCGTTCGCCTCCTACCGGATCACCGTCGCCCTGGTCGACGAGCATCACAGGATCCGCACACTCGATATCAGTACGTGATGAACACTTCATAACGTGTTAATCGATTAACCCTAACGTTCCACGCGTCAAACCCCGCGGGCCGCCGCATTCCATGCTCCCACCCGCTCTCCAACGAACGTCTCCGGTCCCTGGTTCGCCGTGTCCGGAGGCAGTCATCCCCGGAGGGTGTTCATGGATGTCCCGCCCGTCGCGCATGCGCGCCGCGCGTGCGCGCCCGCGCGCCGCCGCACGCCACATGCGCGCGCGACCCTTTCCCGCGCCGGCGACGCGCCGCCGGCGCACGCGTCCCCGATTCCCGCCGGGCGCCCGGGTCCCCTTTTCCCCGCTTTCCCCACGTGCCGCACAGCCGTTCCCGCTCCTCCGCAGCCCTTTTCGGGCACCCCCGACCGGCGCTCCTCCCTTTGCCCCGGAAACACCCATTCACCGGAGCGCCACCGTGTGCGATCATCCGATCACGCATATCGAGGAGCAGGGATGACACCGCCGCCCACCGACCCGTCCGCGCACGGCGCCGCCTCGCGAGCGCCCGCAGCGGTTCCGCGCCTCCGGCTCCCCTCGGGGACCGGGCCCCTCCCCCGGCTCCCCCTCGGGGAGCGGACGCCGCGGCACGAGGACGCGGCGTGACCGGCGACAGGATCGAGGTGCGCGGGCTCACCAAGGCCTACGAGGGCGCCGACCCGCTCCGGCCGGCACTCCACGACGTCGACCTGGAGATCCCCCGGGGCCGCTTCGTCAGCCTCATCGGCCCCAGCGGGTGCGGGAAGTCCACCCTGCTGCGCGTGGTGGCCGGGCTGGAGCGGCACGACACCGGGACCGTCTCCGTGTTCGGGTCGACCCCGGAGCGCATGGCCGCCGCCAAGGCCGTCGGCCTCGTCCCCCAGTCCCCGGCCCTGCTCCCCTGGCAGAACGTGCGGCGCAACGTGTCCCTGCCCTCCCGCGTCAACCGCCGGGCCGGCCGGGGCAGCGAGGACCCCGACCTGCTGCTCCGCATGGTGGGCCTGGAGGACGCCGCCCGCAAGTACCCCCACGAGCTCTCCGGCGGCATGAGGCAGCGCGTCGCCATCGCCCGCGCCTTCGGCATCCGCCCCGACCTGCTGCTGATGGACGAGCCCTTCTCCGCGCTGGACGAGTTCACCCGTGAGGCGCTCCAGCTCCAGCTCCTCGGGCTGTGGGAGCGCATGTCCACGACGGTCCTGTTCGTCACCCACTCGGTCCGCGAGGCGGTCACCCTCTCCGACACGGTCGTGGTGATGTCCGCCCGTCCGGGACGCGTGCACGAGGTGCTGGACGTCGACCTGCCGCGCCCCCGCGACCGGGGCGTCGTGACCGGGCCCCGCCTGCACGTCCTGGAGGACAGGGTGCGCGCCTCCCTCCAGACCGCCTGGGAGGCCGGAGCCGCCCCCGACGACCTCGTCCCCCTGTGAGCACCGCCCCGAGAGGAGGAACGGCCATGGCCACCCAGACCCCCGCCCGTCCCCGTCCCGACCGCGAGGAGGGCCCGCGAGGGGCGGCCCCGCGCGTACGCCGCCGCCTGTTCGGCATCGGGCTGTGGATGCCCGCCACCGTGGCCGTGCTGCTCTGCGCCCTCGCCTGGACGGCGGTCGCCGAGGACCAGCCCTACCTGCTCCCCCCGCTCCGGGAGGTGGGCACGGTCCTGGTGGAGGACCCCGGCCTGTTCCTCGGCAACGCGTGGTCCACGCTCCGGATCGCCCTCCTCGGCGTGTCCTTCGGAGCGGGGACGGCGTTCGTCCTGTCCCTCGTCATGTCCGAGGTGCCGGTGGTGCGGCGCGCGATCATGCCGCTGGCCGTCGTGCTGAACGTGACCCCCGTCGTCGCGCTCGCCCCCGCCCTGGTGGTCGCGTTCGGGTTCGGCATGGCGCCCAAGGTGATCGTCACCGCGATCATCACCTTCTTCCCGGTGCTCATCAACATGACGACCGGGCTGCGGTCGGTGCCCGTGCCCGTCCTGCACGTGTTCTCGACCCTGCACGCCTCCCGCCTGGAGGTGCTGCTCCGGCTGCGCGTCCCCAGCAGCCTCCCCTACGCCCTCGCAGCGCTGCGGGTGGTGTTCCCCCTTTCCATCGTGGGCGCCGTGGTCGCGGAGTTCGTCGCCGCCGGGTCCTCCAGCGGACTCGGCACGATGATCCGCACCTCGGCCGCGACCGCCCGCCTGGAGTACGTCTACGCGGCCATCGCCTGTCTGGCCGCCATGGGCGTGCTGATGCTCGCACTCATCACCGTCCTCGAACGACGACTGCTGTTCTGGCACGAGTCGCAGCAGTGACGCACACACCCGAAGGAGCCCTCGTGGCACTCCCCCCCGCCTCCCTCCCCCGGCCCCGGATCCGGCGCGTACGCCCCGTGGCCGCCGCGGCCCTCACCTCGGCCCTCCTCCTCACCACCGCCTGCGCGGGCGAGGAGGCGACCGAGGAGCCGGCGGACGTGGCCACCGTGATCGACGAGGAGCGGTGCGAGACCAACCGCGCCGCGGGACCCGTCACCTACATCACCGGATACCAGTACCAGGCCTCCGTGAGCATCCTGGAGGCCGTCGCCGCCGACGCCCTCGGCTTCTTCGACGCCGTCTGCCTCGACGTCGAGATCCAGCCCGGCACCGGCGACACGATCGGCAACTCCCAGCTGGTCTCGGCCGGTACGGCGCACTTCACGTCGCTGGGCAACGAGGCCGAGGTCCTCCAGGCCAACGACGCCGGCCACGACGTCATCGGCATCTCCACGTACGGGCACGTCCCCATCGCCACCCTGCTGACGGGGACCGGCATCGAGGAGCTCGGCGACCTGGAGGGCACCACCCTGGGGCACAAGGGCATGCTGCCCGCCCCGCTGGAGGCCATGCTCGTCGCCGACGGCGTCGACATGGACGCCATCGAGATCGTGGAGGTCGGCTACGACCCCAGCGTCCTGCCCCGCGACCAGGTGCAGGCCCTCACCGGGTTCCGGTCCAACGAGCCGTTCCTCCTCGCCGACATGGACGAGGAGTACAACGAGTGGCTCCCCGAGGACTACGGGGTCGTCGGCTCGTTCGGCGTGATGGCCACGCACCCCGAGTGGGCCCAGGAGAACCCGACCGTGGTCGAGGACTACCTGCGCGCGATCGCCCAGGCGTTCTCGTACTGCCAGGAGAACGGCGAGGAGTGCGTCGGGTACGCCGCCGACCTGGCCGAGTCCGGGTACGACGTCGACCACAACCTGCGGGTGTGGAACGCCGAGCACGAGCTGGTCACCTCGTCCACGCCCGACGACGCCCCTCCCGGGTACATCGACCTGAACCTGACCGAGGCCGAGGGGGAGACCCTGGTGGACAACGGCCAGCTGGACGAGCTGCCCGACCTGGAGCCCCTGTTCGACCCGCGCTACCTGGAGGCCGTGCACGTCGCCACCGAGGTCTCCTGGCCCGCCGAGTAGCGCGCACGGGCAGGACCCGCCGCACGCGGTGAGCCGCCGGCGCCGCCCTCCCCCGGGCGGGCGGCGCCGGCCGCGCGGACGGCACACGCAGAACCCGAAGCGGCGGCGCGACGACGCGCCGCCAGAGAACTAGGAGCCCACAGGATGGCAGCACCAGGCGGCGCCCCGACCGCCGACACCGAGTACGGGATCTTCCTGCCCATCGGTAACGGAGGCTGGATCGTGTCGGAGACGGCACCGCATCCGCAGGCCACGTACGAGTACAACAAGAAGGCCGCGATCCTCGCCGAGGCCCACGGGCTCGACTTCGTCATGTCCATGGGCAAGTGGCGCGGGTACGACGGGGCCACCGACCACTGGGGGCGCACCCTGGAGTCCATGACGATGATGTCGGGGCTCGCCGAGGCGACCGAGCGCGTCAAGGTGTGGGCGACCGTCCACACGAACCTGTTCCACCCGGCCCTGGCCGCGAAGATGTACACCACCCTCCAGCAGGTGAGCGGGGGGCGGGCCGGGATGAACATCGTCGTGGGGTCCTACGCCGACGAGTTCGCGCAGATGGGCCTGTGGCGGGACGACCTCGGCCACGCCGACCGGTACCGGTACACGGAGGAGTGGGCCACCGTCCTCAGACGCCTGTGGACGGAGGACTCCGTCACCCACGACGGCGAGTTCTTCCAGCTCGACGACTGCCGCTCCAGGCCGCACCCCGACCCCGCGCCCACGCTCATCAGCGCGGGGCGCTCCGACACGGGGCTCGACTTCCAGGCCCGGCACTGCGACGGCTCGTTCCTGACCGCGCAGGACCTGCCCGGCCTGCGCGAGGCCAGCCTCGACGTGAAGGCGCGGGCCGACAAGCGGGGCCGGAGCATCCGGACCTACTCGATGCTCACCGTCATCATGGACGAGACCGACGCCGCGGCCGAGGAGCGCCGGCTGAGGTACGGCCGGGGCGCGGACGTGGACGCGATCGTCAACATGAAGCTCTCCTGGGGCCTGCCCCTGGACAGGGCCCTGTCGCTGACCTCCGAGCGCCCGGAGGACGAGGCGTTCCAGACCCCGTTCGTGACCGGGTCGCCGGAGACGGTGGCCGGCCGGATCCGCGAGATGGTCGAGTACGCCGAACTGGACGGCCTCATGCTCATCTTCCCGGACTACCACGCCGACCTGGCCGCGTTCGGGGAGCAGGTCATGCCCCGGCTCCGTCAAGGCTGAGCGGCGCCGGGCCCCGCGCCGGTCCGCGGGGACACGCGGGGACACGCGGCGCCCCGGGAGGGGCGCCGTCCCGGCTCCCCGGCCGGTCGCGGCCGGCGGGCACCGGGGTTGGGGCGCTCCGCCGCCGGGTAGTCACCAGTACGTGCATCAGCGGGTCCGCCCGCGCCCCGCCCCCTCCGGGGCGCGGCGCGGGCGGACCCTCTCGCTCTCCGGGGGGACCGACATGGGCGTCAAACGCGGTATCAGCGGGCTGCGGCAGATCCTGGACCGGATGGAGTTCCCGGCGGACAAGGACCGGATCGTCGCCCGCGCCCTGGACGAGGGCGGCGACGAGGAGATCCTGAGCGCCCTGCGCGCGATGCCGTCCGCCGACTTCTACGAGGCCGGGGAGGTCCTGCGGGCGGTCCCGCTACCCGAGACCGAGCGCGCCCGGACCGAGTCGGCCCGGGCGCGGGAGCGCGGGGAGCGGGGACAGCGCCCCTGAGCGGTCAGGCCCGCGCGGCGGCGCGCAGCGGGGCCCCGGCCCTGTGCATGTGGGTGAGCGCCTCGATGTGCGAGCGCACGAAACCGGTCTCGTGGTACGGGATGCCGATTTCCGCGCAGTAGTCGCGCACCAGCGGCTGGACCCGGCGCAGGTTCGGGCTGGGCATGTTCGGGAACAGGTGGTGCTCGATCTGGTAGTTGAGGCCCCCGAGGGCGAGGTCGGTGAACCAGCCGCCCCGCACGTTCCGCGAGGTCAGCACCTGCTTGCGGAGGAAGTCGAGCTTCTCGCCCTTCTTCAGCGTGGGCATGCCCTTGTGGTTGGGGGCGAAGATGCAGCCGAGGTAGACCCCGAACAGCCCCTGCTGGACCGCGATGAACGCGAGGGCCTGGAGGGGCTGGAGGACCGTGAACACCGCGCCGAGGTAGAGCGCGAAGTGCCCCGCGAGGAGCACGCCCTCCAGGACCCGCTGCTTGGTGCTCGGCCGGAACAGGGCGCGCACGCTGCCCACGTGCAGGTTGAGGCCCTCCAGGAGCAGGAGCGGGTAGAACAGGAACGCCTGCCGGCGGCCGAGGAAGGCGGGCACGCCCCTGGCGGCGTGGGCCTGCTCCTCGGACCACACGAAGATGTCCGGCTGGACGTCGGGGTCGAGCTCCTCGTGGTTGGGGTTGGCGTGGTGCCGGGTGTGCTTGTCCTGCCACCACCCGTAGCCGAGCCCGATGCCGAGGTTGCCCACGACCCTGCCGAACGCCTCGCTGACGCGGCGCCCGCGGAAGATCTGGAGGTGGGCCAGCTCGTGGGAGACCAGTCCGACCTGTCCGAAGACGGCGGCCATGGCGACGGCGGTGAGCATCTGCCACCAGGAGTCGCCGAGGAGGAAGAAGGCCGCCCACACGCCGGCGAAGGACAGCCCGATCAGGGAGAGCCGGACGGCGAAGTACACCGGCGTCCGCTCCATCAGACCGGCTTCCTGGACACGGCGGGACAGCTGGGCGAAGTCACTGCCCCGACGTCGGCCTAGGGTCGTCGCCTCGGCGTCGAGCATGCTCTCTCCCCTGCAAAGGTGAACGAATCACTCATGTGTTCTGCATAACACTAGGCGCAGCGGACGGCTCGGACCATGGCACGGCCACGCTGACTTTTCGGGGTGCGTGCACCCCTGCGCCCTGCGGCGGAAGTGCTTACCATCCTCCGGGCCGCGGCGCCCTCGCCGGGTGCCCGCCCCGCCGGGGCCGGTGGATGATGGGTCCATGCGCACTCCCCCCGCCGAGGTCGCCGTCACCGCCGGACTCGTCGCCGGCCTGCTCCGGGACCAGCACCCGGACCTGGCCGGCCTGCCCCTGGTCCCGTGCTCCCACGGCTGGGACAACGTGGTCCTCCGCCTGGGGGACGACCTGGCCGTGCGGCTCCCGCGGCGCGGGAGCGCGGCGGTCCTGGCCGCCAACGAGCAGCGCTGGCTCGGCACGGTCGCCGCGCGCGTCGGCTTCCCCGTCCCCGCGCCCGTCCGGCTGGGGCGGCCCGGCCGCGGGTACCCGTGGCCCTGGTCGGTCGTCCCGTGGTTCGAGGGCCGTGTCGCCGCCTCCCTGCCCTCCGCCGAACGGGGGCGCCTCGCCGGTCCGCTGGCCGCCTTCACGGCCCGGTTGCACGTCCCGGCCCCCGGGGACGCACCGGCCAACCCGGTCCGCGGCGTCCCCCTGGCCTCCCGCGACGCGCGGGTCCGCGAACGGCTGACAGGAGGACGGGTCCCCCGCGCGGACGAGCTCCTGCGCCTGTGGGAGCGACTCTCCTCGGCCCCGGCCCGGGAGGGCCCGCCCGTGTGGATCCACGGCGACCTGCACCCCGCCAACGTCCTCGCGCCCGCCGACGGCGCTCCGGGCCTGGCCGCGGTCCTGGACTTCGGCGACCTGACCTCCGGAGACCCCGCCACGGACCTGGCCGCGGCGTGGATGATGTTCGACGCCCCCGGGCGCGCGGAGTTCCGCGCCGAGCGCGAGCGCCTCTCCCCCGTGGACCCCGCCACCTGGGACCGCGCCCGCGCCTGGGCGGTCTCCTTCGGCTCGCTCCTGGCCGCCTCCACGAACGAGGACCCGCTCCTGGCCGCGGTGGGCGCGCACACCATCGACCAGGTCCTGGGCCCCGACCGCCCCTGACCGCCCGTCGGGACGGCGGTCCGGATCAGTCGTAGACGCCGGAGCGGTGCCCCACATGGACCACCCAGACGATCAGCTCGCCCCTCTCCACCGTGTAGACCACGCGGTAGTCGCCCACGCGGAGACGGCGGACCTCGGGGGCCCCGACCAGGGCGGTGCTGCCGAATCCCAGCGGGTCGGTCTCCAGTTCGGTGAGCTTGCGGAACACGCTCATCGCGACGTTGCGGGGCAGTTTCCGGAGTTCGGCCCGCGCCTCGGGTCGGAAGACGGTCCGATAGTTCACTCGGGCCTCTCCAGGATCTCCGCCATCACCTGTTCCATGGGGATGCCGGGGGCGGGGTTGGCCATGCGCTCGTCGACCATGCGCATGATCTCCTGCTCCTCCAGCTGCTGGTAGCGGTGGAACATGTCGATGGGGACGACCGCGGCCACCTCACGCCCCCGTCTGGTGATCACGGTGGGCAAGTCCTCCCTGTCCGCACGGTCGACGACGTCGGCGATGTGGTCGCGCACCTGGCGGATGGACTCCACCTGCATCTCACTCATGGAACCAAGGGTACACATGGAACCGTTGGCACACATGCCTCTCCGGAGCGTGGGCGCTCGGATCGCCGCGGTGGGCGCGCACACCGTCGACCAGGTCCTGGACCCCGACCGCCCCTGACCGCCCGTCGGCGGGCATACCGGCCGAAGGCGCACAATGGTTCCGACCAGTGCGGATCGACCCCCGGAGCGGAACGTGAGCAAGACCGGCCTGACCGTCAAAGCGCTGATGGAGGCACTCGACGGGGCCGTCCACGGGCTCGTCGCCGCTCCCCGGGGGCTCGGCGCGCTCGTGCGGACGGTCGTCGTGGCGGGCGAGGGCGTCCCCGTGCCCGCCGCGTCCCTGGTCGTCGTCCCCGCCGGCGGGTCCGCCCCCGCCGCGCGGGCCGGGCTCCGGGGCGCGAGCGCCGTGGCCGCCCTCGGGGACGACGCCGCCGGCCTCCGGGACCTCGGCCTGCCCGTCCTCTCCGTGGAGCCCTCCGTCGGCCCCGAGGAGTTCGCCGTCCTGGCCCGGTCCGTCCTGGAGGCCGAGGAGACCGAGTCCCGCCACGGCGACCTGTTCTCGCTCGCGCGGACGGTCGCGACGCTGACCGGGGGCCTCGTCAGCATCGAGGACGCCGGGGGACAGGTCCTCGCCTACTCCGCGTCCGACGAGGGCGCGGACGAGCTGCGCAGGCAGACCATCCTCGGCCGGGGCTGCCCCGAGTCGTTCCTGGCGCACATGCGCGAGTGGGGCGTCAACGAGCGCCTCTGGGCGGGAGAGGTCGTCGAGGTCGCCGAGCGCCCCGACCTCGGCGCCGCCCGGCGCCTCGTCGTGGGCGTACGGGCCGGGGAGCGCGCGCTCGGCACCATATGGGTCCAGGTCGGCGACCGCCCGCTCGCACCCGCCAGCGTCCAGGTGCTGCACGGCGCGGCACGGCTGGCCGCGGTGCACGTCATGCGCGCCAACAGCGGGGCGCGCAGCACGGGGCGGGACACCGAGGAGCTGTCCGTGGGCCTGCTGACCGGCGCCTTCGACACCGACGCGCTCGCCCGCCATCTGGGGGCCGACCCCTCCACCCCGGTCGCGGTGGTCGCCCTCGCCCTGCGCGGCCCGGAGGCCGACCTCCCCTGGCGGCTGGACCAGGCCGCGGAGATCACCTCCGTGTACGCGGCCGCCTACCGCAGGGAAGCGCTGGTCATCCCCGCCTGCGGGCTGCTGTACGTCCTGCTCCCCGCGACCACCGGCCGGAGCCCGGCCGCGTGGGCCGGCGAGCTGGTGTCGGTCCTGCGGGACAACCTGGGCACGCCGGTGCAGGCCGCCGTGGCGGGGACCGCCCCGAGGATGCGCGCGGTGCCCTCCCTGAAGAAGGTCGCCAGCCGGACCCTCGACGTCGTCGCGGACCGCCCCGAGCGGCGCGTGACCGAGTTCGATGAGGTCCGCTCCTCCGTGGTGCTGCGCGACCTGTTCGACACCCTCGCCGACATGCCCCGGCTGCGCGACGACCGGCTCGACGCGCTGGACGGCGAGCAGCGCCGCTCGCTGTCCGCGTACCTGGACGCCTTCGGCGACGTGACGGCGGCGGCCGGGAGGCTGCACGTCCACCCCAACACGCTCCGGCACCGGGTCCGGCGGATCTGCGCCCTGACCGGGCTCGACCTGGACGACGCCGACCAGCGGCTCCTCGCGGCGATCACGCTCAGGGCCTGAACGCGGCGCGGCGCATCGCGGTACGGCTCCCGTGCGGTCTCCGCCCGGTCACGGGAGCCGCCCTCCGGCGCTCCCCGGGGACCGGATTGTCGGAACCGACACCGCTGCCCCGCCCATGTCGTCCGTTCTGACAACGGTGGCGCACGCCACCCGGACCTAGGCTCCCGGCCATACTCGCGGACCCTCCCCTCGTCGGCCCGCGAAATCCCCGACCCCGGCAGGAGCTCTGGACATGAGCGCGGACACCACGCAGGCACGGCCACCGAGGGCCAAGGTCCTCGTCGCGAGCCTCACCGGCAGCACGATCGAGTGGTTCGACTTCTTCCTCTACGGCACCGCAGCGGCCCTGGTCTTCGACAAGCTGTTCTTCCCGTCGGACGACCCGCTCGTCTCGCTGATGCTGTCGTACCTGACCTTCTCGCTGACGTTCTTCATCCGTCCGCTGGGCGGCGTGGTCTTCTCGCACATCGGCGACCGGATCGGCCGCAAGAAGACCCTGATCATCACGCTCTCCCTCATGGGCGGCGCGACGATGGGCATCGGCCTGCTGCCCACCTACGACAGCATCGGCGTCCTGGCCCCGGTCCTCCTCGTCGTGCTGCGGATCGTCCAGGGCATGGGCATCGGCGGCGAGTGGGGCGGCGCCCTGCTGCTCGCCTACGAGTACGCGCCCAAGGAGCGCCGCGGCTTCTTCGGCAGCGTCCCGCAGATGGGCATCACCCTGGGCATGCTGCTGGCCAGCCTCGCCCTCACCCTCATGTCCCTGCTGCCCGAGGCCCAGTTCGAGGCGTGGGGGTGGCGGGTGCCGTTCGTCGGCAGCGTCCTGCTGGTGCTCCTGGGCCTGTGGATCCGCTCCGGCATCGACGAGACCCCGTCCTTCCGGAAGGCCAAGGAGGAGGGGAACGTCGCCAAGCTGCCCGTCGTGGAGACCTTCCGCTTCCACTGGCGCGCCGTGCTGGTCGCCGTCGGCGCCAAGGTCGTGGAGACCGCGCCGTTCTACATCTTCGGCACGTTCGTCGTCAGCTACGCCACGGGCACCCTGTCCTTCGACAACACGGCCGCGCTCAACGCCGTGACCGTCGGCGCGATCGTCGCGACGGTGTGCATCCCGCTGTCGGGCCGCCTCTCGGACACCTTCGGCCGCCAGAAGGTCTACCTGGTCGGCGCGGTCCTCCTGGCGCTGTTCGCCGTCCCGTACTTCCTCATGCTGGGCACCGGCAGCGTGGCCATGCTGGTCCTGGCCACCGTGATCGGCCTGGGCGTGTTCTGGGCGCCGGTGACCGCGACCATCGGCACCCTGAGCTCGGAGATCTTCTCCACCCGGGTCCGGTACACGGGCGTCACCCTGGGCTACCAGATCGGCGCAGCCCTCGCGGGCGGCACGGCCCCGCTGATCGCGACCTGGCTCCTGTCCCGGTTCGACGACTCGTGGGTGCCGATCGCCGTCTACCTGGTGTTCACGGCCCTGATCTCCGTCGTCGCCGTGTCGCTGGCCCACCGCGCCTCCAAGGCCGAGCTGGAGCGCGCCGGCGAGGCGGTCTGATCCGGCCCCGCACCGGCGGAGGGGCGGTTCCGCGCACCGCGCGGCGCCGCCCCTCCGCCGTGTCGGGCCGGGGCGCCCGTTCGCGCCCTCAGTCCACCGACCGCAGCAGCTCCGCGACCCGCTCGGGCTGCTCGTTCATGGCGAGGTGGCCCGCGCCCTCCATGACGACCACGTCGGCGTCCAGGAAGCGCCGGGCCGGTCCGTGCAGGCGCGCCGGGGAGTAGAAGGCGTCGTCGGACCCGGTGGCCACCACGACCGGGGTGTTCTCCCAGGGGCGCAGGCACTCCAGCGGCAGCGGCCCCGGGGCCAGGCTGGTGCGGCAGTGGCGCCCGACCAGCGTCATCCACGGGGCGAAGGGGTGCGTCCCCGACGCGGCGTAGGAGGGACCGCTCATGAAGTTGAGCAGGCGGGTGCTCTTGTCGTCCCGCGGACCGATCATCCACGGCAGGGTGGCGCGCATCAGCTCGGACGTCTTCGCCGCCGAGGTCAGGCCCGCGGGCCCGACCATCACCACGGCGTGGACCAGCGGGGAGGGCTTCGCCGCCAGGGCCACGGCGGAGCCGAGCGAGTGCGTGAGCACGGTGACCGGCCGCGCGGTCAGCAGGGGCAGCACCTCGTCGAACCACGCGCCGTAGGCCGCCGCGCGGTCCGACCTCGGCCGGACCCCGACGCTGAGGCCCGGCTGGCCGGGCAGGTCGACGAGGGTGACCGGACGGTCGCGGGCGATGGTCCTCGCGGTGTCCACGGACGTCGCCGAGTTGAAGTTGGTCCCGCTGAGGACGAGCACGGGGGTCGCGTCGCCCCCCGGCGCCCGGAAGGCCCGTGTCGGGCCCAGTGCGGTGGCGAGCTCGGGCAGCGACCGGAGGGAGGGCCAACCCGAGATCCGCTGCTCGCACCAGGCGCGGATCGCGCGGGCGCCGGCGGGGGATCGGTAGATGTGGGCGCCGTGAGGGCTGGACTCGGACATCGGACACCTGTTGTTTCCGGATAGGCGACAGCAACCGCCGACCAGTCTTCCCGGCACACCTCCGAAGCACTGTACTCGACGCGTCCCGGCGCGCCCTCCAGGAACGGACACAGGCCTCTGGAGTGGACATTCGCCCCATCTTCGGCGAGCATGGGCGCGGCGCGACGGCGCCTAGGTGTGCCGGGAAGACTGGTCGGCAGTCCCCGACCCATGTCCCGGAAAGCTGCCCATGAGCCTCGACCCGAACCAGTCCGTCCCGACCGGAGGACCGCTCTCCCGCTTCGCGGACACCCTGCGCAGCGACACCGTCGGCGGTTTCCTCCTGATCGGCGCGGCGGTCCTCGCCCTCGTGTGGATCAACTCGCCCTTCGGCGGGGCCTACGAGGACCTGCGCGCGATCACCTTCGGCCCCGCGTCGCTGCACCTCGACCTGTCCCTGGAGACCTGGGCGGCCGACGGCCTGCTGGCCGTGTTCTTCTTCGTCGTCGGCAACGAGCTCAAGCAGGAGTTCGTGCACGGCGAGCTGCGCAACCCGCGGAGGGCGATGCTGCCGATCGTCGCCGCGGTCTGCGGCATGGTCGTGCCGGCCGCGATCTACGCGGCGATCAACGCCACCTCCCCGGACACCGTCCAGGGGTGGGGCATCCCGATGGCGACCGACATCGCCTTCGCGGTCGCGATCCTCGCGGTCGTCGGCCGCGGCCTCCCGCCGGCCCTGCGCACGTTCCTGCTGACCCTGGCGATCGTGGACGACCTCGGCGCGGTCGTCGTCATCGCGGTGTTCTACACCTCCGGCATCAACTTCCTCGCGCTGCTCGCCGCCGCCGCGGGCCTGGTGCTGTTCTGGTACCTCCAGCGCGGCAAGGGCCTGGCCGCGAAGCTCAACGCCTCCGCGCTGCCCAACTGGATCGTCTACGTCCCCCTGGCCCTCGTCGTCTGGGGCCTGGTGCACGAGAGCGGTGTGCACGCCACGATCGCCGGTGTGGCGATGGGCCTGCTGATGCGGACCACGAAGCTGCCCGGGGAGGCGCACGACCCCAGCCACGGCGTGGAGCACGTGCTGCGCCCCTGGTCCGCCGGGCTGGCGCTGCCGATCTTCGCGTTCTTCTCCGCGGGCGTGGTGTTCGACGGCGTCGGGGAGGTCCTCACCGACACCGCCGCGATGGGCATCATCGCCGGCCTCGTCGTGGGCAAGGTCGTCGGTATCGCGGGCGGCTCCTGGCTGACCACGAAGCTCACCCGGGCCGAGCTCAACCCGAGCCTGAAGTGGATCGACATCGTCGGCATGTCCCAGCTGGCGGGCATCGGGTTCACCGTGTCCCTGCTGATCACCGAGCTGTCTTTCGCCGACTCCCCGGAGCACCTGGCGCACGCGAAGACGGGCGTGCTCCTCGCGTCCCTGGTCGCGACCGTGCTGGCCGCGGTCGTCCTGGGCGCCCGGTCCCGGCACTACAGGCGGCTCATGCGCGCCACGGCCCCCACGGAGACGGCCGGGGAGTGAGCCCGGGCGCCGGTCCCGGCGGGGCCGGCGCCCCACCTGCCACAGCGCGCGGACACAGTCCAACGCCCGCGGCGGGCTGATCGATACCAGCTGCCACCGTGCCTTGACACACACGACAATTCCCGCGACACCGAAACCGTGGTGTGCTAAGTTCATGGAAGTTGCAGTTGTGATTCCCGTTGGATTTTGCGTTGTTCGGCCTTCAGGCTGGGTCTTCTTCAGGGTTCGTTATTCGGGTGGTCATCACGGTGACGGGGAAACCGTCAGATTGCGGTTTTCCTTGCCCAGAACGAAGGAGAAAACATGGCTACCGGTACCGTCAAGTGGTTCAACGGTGACAAGGGCTTCGGCTTCATCGAGCAGGACGGCGGCGGCCCCGACGTCTTCGCCCACTACAGCAACATCCAGGCCACCGGCTTCCGCGAGCTCCAGGAAGGTCAGGCCGTGCAGTTCGACGCCACCCAGGGCCCCAAGGGTCTCCAGGCTGAGAACATCACCCTGCTCTGACTGAGCCCCGCGCTGCAGTCGTGACAGAGGCCCGCCCTACGGGTGCTGGGCCTCTGTCCCTTTTTCATGTTTTTCTGGACCGGTCTTCTGGCCGTCGGCTTCCGACAGGCACCGGTCCGCACCACCCCACCCCACAGCGTGTTCTCCGCGTGGGCCGTGGAAACCGCAGAATCTTCCGGCGCACCACCGATGCTCCACGTCGAAGCTCCCAGAGGCTTCCTCGACCGGCACGCGCCGTCGACGAAAGGCTCGTATGAACCATCCGTCCCGCGTGAACGGACAACGGCGCTCCTCCACAGGCGGCGGCCACGGCGGCTCCTTCGGACGCTCCCGGCCCCCCAGGTCCTCCGGCCGCCCCCCGGGCGGCGGCAGGGGCCCCTCCGGCCGTCCGGCCGGCGAGTTCGCCCTCCCCGTCTCCACCACCCCGGCGCTCGACCCCGTGTCCACGTTCCAGGAACTGGACATGCCCGCGCCGCTGAAGTCGACCCTGGCCCGCCAGGGCCTGACGACCCCGTCGGCCATCCAGGCCGCGACCCTGCCCAACTCGCTGGTCGGGCGCGACGTCCTGGGCCGCAGCCAGACCGGCTCCGGCAAGACGCTGGCCTTCGGGCTCGCCCTGCTCGCCCGCCTGGAGGGACGGACCGCGCAGCCCCACCGCCCGCTGGCGCTGGTCCTGGCCCCCACCCGGGAGCTGGCCCAGCAGGTGGCCGACTCGCTGGCGCCCTACGCGCGCTCGCTCAAGCTGAACCTGACCACCGTCGTGGGCGGGATGCCGATCTCCCGCCAGGCCCGGGCCCTGCGCCAGGGCGTGGAACTGGTCGTGGCCACCCCCGGCCGCCTGCGCGACCTGGTCGAGCGGGGCGACTGCGCCCTGGACCAGGTGGACGTGGCGGTCCTGGACGAGGCCGACCAGATGACCGACATGGGGTTCATGCCCCAGGTCACCGCGATCCTCCAGCAGGTGCCGTCCGGCGGGCAGCGGATGCTGTTCTCCGCGACGCTGGACCGCAACGTCGACACGCTGGTCCGCCGCTTCCTGAACGACCCGGTCGTCCACTCGGTGGACCCGACCGCGGGCGCGGTCACCACCATGGAGCACCACGTCCTGCACGTGTCCAACACCGACAAGCAGGCCACGGCGACGCACATCGCCGCCCGCGACGGCCAGGTGATCATGTTCCTCGACACCAAGCACGCCGTGGACAAGATGGCCAAGCACCTGCTCGCCAACGGCGTGCGTGCAGCGGCCCTGCACGGCGGCCGGTCGCAGCCGCAGCGCACCCGGACCCTCAAGCAGTTCAAGGAGGGCACGGTGACCGCGCTGATCGCGACCAACGTGGCGGCCCGGGGCATCCACATCGACGGTCTGGACCTGGTCGTCAACATCGACCCGCCGACCGACCACAAGGACTACCTGCACCGCGGCGGCCGTACCGCCCGCGCGGGCGAGTCCGGCAACGTGGTCACGCTCGTCCTGCCCAGCCAGCGCCGCGAGATGGCGCGGCTGATGAGCCGGGCGCAGATCGAGGCGACGACCGCGCAGGTCAGCTCGCAGGACCCGGAGCTGGCCCGGGTGACCGGCGCCCGCACGCCCTCGGGCGTGCCGGTGACGCTCCCGGCGGAGCCCCGCCAGGAGGCCTCCCGGTCCAACAGGCCCCCGTCGCGGGGCAGGCGGCGCCCGCGCCGCTGATCCGGCGCCCCGGTGTCCCCGGGGCACCGAACCGGCTGAACGAGGAGCGGCCCCCTTCCGTGCGCGGAGGGGGGCCGCTCCCGTGTCCGGGGGACGTCCGGGCACGTGGCCGCCGGGCGGTGGCGCGCCCGTCCCGGGCGCGGCGCCCACCGGTCTCCCCCGGGCCCGGGCCCCGAACCCGGGGCCCCGGCGTCGGCCCCGTCCGCTCCCGGGAGGTCCGCGAGCGTCCCGCGGCCGGGGCGTTCAGCCCTCCAGCGTCTCCAGGTAGGCGAGCCAGCCCCCGTGGCGGCTGATGTCCTCCGCCCCCTCGGCCGCCGCCGGGTCGCACCCGAAGCCGACCACCGCACGCCCGTCGGCCAGCGTGACGGAGCCCAGGGACATGGGAGCGGGAAGCCCGGCCAGGAACGCCCCGAGGCCCGCCGGCGAGATCCGCCAGACCTCGCAGCGCACCGACGCCCCTCCCTCCGCCACGCGGAGCAGCCCGGGCTTGGGGGGCGAGGTGGGCAGGGCGACCATCCTGTAGTCGGCGCTGGTCGCGTCCTCCGCGACGAACCGCGCGCCCGCGTCCGTGAGCTGGTGGTGGAGCGGCTGCCCGCGCAGGTGGGCGCCGAACACCGCCAGTTCCGCCCCGGGGCCCGGAAGGGCCTCTCCCCGCTCCTCCCCGGTGATGTCGGCCGCCAGGTCCAGGGCCACCTGGTCCTCGAACGCCCGGGTGACGACGCTGACCCCGAACGGGCGCCCGTCGGCGGTCCCCGCCGGGACCGCCACCGCCGCCATGTCGAGCAGGTTCACGAAGTTCGTGTAGGTGCCCAGGCGCGAGTTCGCGCCGACCGGGTCCGCGGCGACCTCCGCGAGCGTGGGGTGGCCGACCGTGGTGGGCATGAGCAGGGCGTCGAAGCCGGCCAGGAGCGCACGGGCGGTCGCCCTGTAGGCGGCCAGCCGGTGCTGGTCGGCGGCGAGGGCATGGGCGGGGAGGTCCCCCGCGGCCAGGATGATCCCGGCGACGGTGGGGTCGGCGCCCTCCGGGTGCCCGGCCAGGAACCCGCCGACGGCGGCGTGGCGCTCCGCGACGAGCGCGCCCTCGTAGAGCAGGCGCGCGGCCTCCAGCAGCGGGGCCACGTCCACCTCCACGACCTCCGTCCCGGCCGCGCCCAGGACGTCCGCGGCGGCGCGGAAGGCGGCGCGCTCCGCCCCTCCGAGCGGAGCGAGCCCCTCGGCCGTCGGCACCGCCACCCGTCCGGCCCCGCGCGGGGCGAGCCGCACGTCGGCGGGCCAGTCCCTGCTGAAGGGGTCCCCGGCGTCGGGTCCGGCCATCACGGCCAGGGCCGCGCGCGCCGGGGCCAGGCCGCGGGAGAACACGGTGACGCAGTCGTAGGGGCGCGCGGCCGGGACCACCCCCGTCGACGGCACCAGGCCGAGCGTGGGCTTGAGGCCGACCAGGCCGTGCAGGGCGGCGGGCACGCGCCCCGAGCCGGCCGTGTCGGTGCCCAGGGCGATGTCGGCGATCCCGAGGGCCACGGCCACGGCGGACCCGGAGCTGGATCCGCCGGAGACCCGTTCGGGGTCGAAGGCGTTGCGGACCGCGCCGTAGGGGCTGCGCGTGCCGACCAGCCCGGTGGCGAACTGGTCGAGGTTGGTCTTGCCGAGCACGATCGCGCCGGCGTCCACGAGCCTGCGCACGGCCGGCGCGCTCGCCTCCGGCGTGTAGGCGTAGCCGGGGTGGCCGGCGGTGGTGGGCAGGCCGGCCACGTCGATGTTGTCCTTGACCGCGAGGAGCGTCCCCGCCAGCGGCAGGTCCTCACCCGACGCGAGGCGTCCCTCCAGCGCCTCGGCCTCGGCGGCCGTCTCCTGCTCGGGGCGCAGGGTGATCCATACCTCGGGCCGGTCGGCCCCGGCGATCCTCCGGTAGGCGGAGCGGACGCGGTCGGTGGGGTGGGGCATCAGGCGGGCTCTCCTTGTGTGATGACGGCCAGTGCGCTCCCCGGGTCGAGGTGCTGGCCCGGTGTGACGAGGATGTCCGAGATCCTTCCCGCGCGGGGAGCGCGGACCACGACCTCCAGCTTCATGGCTTCGAGGCGGACCACGGGCTGGCCCTCCTCAACCGTGTCGCCCGGGGCGGCGTCGACCTTCCAGACGGAGGCGGCCAGGGGCGCCTCGACCAGGACCGCGCCGGGCGGCAGGTCGGGCGCGGCGGGGACGACGGGGTCGGGTTCGGGCCGGTCCTCGAACTCCCCCGCGGCCTCCCAGGCCCGGCGCTCGGCCTCGAACGCCGCCGCCTGGCGGCGCTCGAACGCCCGGATGGATCCGGCGTTCTCGTCGAGGAACCGCTCGTGGTCGGCGAGGACGAACTCGCCCTCGTCGATGTCGAGCGCGTGGCGCCCGGCGAGCAGGTCGGCGCGGACGTCGAGGAGCTCCTCGTGGCCGACCGGGTACCAGCTGATCCGGTCGAAGAAGCGCAGGAGCCAGGGCGTCCCCGGCTCGAACGGCCCGTACTGGCGCAGACCCGACCAGATGGGGACGGTGCGGCCGATGAGCTGGTAGCCGCCCGGGCTCTCCATGCCGTACACGCACAGGTAGGCGCCGCCGATGCCGACCCCCGCCTCGGGGGTCCACGTGCGCGCGGGGCTGTACTTGGTGGTGACGAGCCGGTGCCTGGGGTCGAGCGGGGTGGCGGCCGGCGCGCCCAGGTACACGTCGCCCAGTCCCAGGACCAGGTAGGAGGCGTCGAAGACGATGTCGCGGACCTGGTCGACCGAGTCGAGGCCGTTGACGCGCCGGATGAACTCGATGTTGTCGGGGTTCCAGGGCGCGTCGTCGCGCACCCCCGTGCGGTAGCGGGCGACGGCCTCGTGGACGGACGGGTCGTCGAAGGACAGGGGCAGGCGCAGGGTCCGGCTGGGCACCCTCAGCCGGGAGGTGGGCGGCAGCCCGTCCTCGATCTCCCGGAGGAGGCCGAGGAGGGTGCGCAGCGGGAGCACCGCCGGGTCGGTGTGCAGGTGCAGGGAGCGCACCCCGGGCGTGACGTCCACGATCCCGGCGGGCGCGGCCAGGTCCAGGGCGGCCATGAGGGCGTGGACGCGCAGGCGCAGGCCCAGGTCGAGTTCCATGGGCCCGTACTCGACCAGGACGTTGTCGTGGCCGCCGCGCCGGTAGGTGACCCCGGGCCGGCCGTCGCCCTCCGGGACGCGGGCGAGGACGCCGTCGTCGCCGTCGGAGCCGGTGGCGCGCAGGAGCGGGGCGGCGGCGGGCTCGAAGTGCAGCCGCTCGGCCGCGGCCTCGGTGACCGGGTGGAACCGGACGGTGTCGCCGGGGCGGAGCTGTCCGACCTTCCAGCGGGAGCCGGAGACCACCGTGACCGGGCAGACGAACCCGCCCAGGCTGGGCCCGTCGGGGCCGAGGAGCACGGGGGTGTCGCCGGAGAGGTTGACGGCGCCGACGGAGTAGGCGGTGTCGTGGACGTTGGAGGGGTGCAGGCCCGCCTGGCCGCCGTCCGGTCGGGCCCAGGACTGCTTGGGGCCGGAGAGCCGGACGCCGTTGCGGGCGGACTGGGGGTGCACCTTCCAGTCGGTGGCGTAGAAGGCGTCCAGGCCCTCGCGGGTCAGGAACTCGGGGGCGGCGTGCGGCCCCTCGGACACCTCCACGTCCCAGTGCGCGTTCCCTCCCCTCCGGACCCCGAAGTCGGGACGGTCGGCCTCCGGGACCGGACGGGCCTCCGGCGCCCCCGCCGGGACGGGCGCGGGGCGCAGGACGTCGCCCGGGAGCAGGGCGCGGCCGCTGTGGCCGCCGTACTCCCCCGCGGTGAACGTGGACGCGCTGCCCAGGTACTCGGGCACGTCCAGCCCCCCTCTGAACAGCACGTACGTGCGCATGCCGGGGCCGCGGGCGGGGCCCACCGCGAGCACGCCGCCGGCGGGGACCGCCACCGGCTCCCACCGGGCGACCGGCTCCCCGTCCACGGTGACGTCGGCGGGCGCCCCGGTGACGCACACGGTGGCCGGGGCGGAGAACCGCAGGGTCGGGCCCTCGATGGTGCACTCCAGGCCGGGCGCCCCCTCCGGGTTGCCCAGGGCGCGGTTGCCCAGTCTCAGCGACAGGTCGTCCATGGCCCCCGAGGGCGGGACTCCGACCTGCCAGTAGCCCGTGCGGCCGGGGAAGTCCTGGACGGTGGTGAGGGTTCCGGCCCGCTCCACCTCGATACGGGGCTCCGGGTCGCCGACCTCCGCACAGGTGGCCGTGGTGTGCGCGACCGCGCGGACGCCGGCGTGCCCGGCCAGGGCGCGCAGCAGGCCCAGGTTGGTCTGGAGCCCGTCGACGCGCACCTCCGCGAGGGCGCGGCCGAGCCGGGCGAGGGCGTCGGCGCGGTCGGAGCCGCGCACGACGACCTTGGCGAGCAGGGGGTCGTAGTCGCTGGTGACGCGCTGGCCCGGCTCGATCCAGCCGTCCACCCGCACCCCGGGAGGGGTCTCGAAGCGGGTGACGAGCCCGGAGCTGGGCCGGAAGCCGTGGGCGGGGTCCTCCGCGTAGACGCGGGCCTCGACGGCGTGCCCGGTGCGCGGCGGCCCCTCCGGGGGGACGTCCGCGAGGACGTCCTCGCCCCGGGCCAGGCGCAGCATCCACGCGACCAGGTCGACGCCGGTGATCTCCTCGGTCACGGGGTGCTCGACCTGGAGCCGGGTGTTGACCTCCAGGAAGGAGGCCTCGCCCCGCTCGGTGTCGTAGACGAACTCCACCGTCCCGGCGCTGCGGTAGGAGATCCCCGCGCACAGCTCGCGGGCGGTGCGGTGGAGCTCGGCGCGCAGTGCGTCGGGGAGGTCCGGCGCGGGGGCCTCCTCCACGACCTTCTGGTTGCGGCGCTGGAGGGAGCAGTCGCGGTCCCCCAGGGTGACGACGTTGCCGCGGCCGTCGCCGAACACCTGGACCTCGACGTGGCGGGCGCGGGACACGAACCGCTCCACGAACACGCCGCCGCCGCCGAAGTGGGTGGCGGCCGTCCGGCCGACCTCGTCGAAGGCGGCGCGCAGGGCCTCCTCGTCGGCGCAGGGGCGCAGGCCGATCCCGCCGCCGCCCGAGGTGGACTTGAGGATGACCGGGTAGCCGATGCGCTCCGCCGCCGCGGCCGCCTGCTCCACGTCGGGCAGGGTCTCGCTGCCGGCGACCATGGGCAGGCCGGCGGCGGCCGCGGCCTTGCGGGCGGTGTGCTTGTCCCCGAACTCCTCCAGGTGGCGGGGCTCGGGACCGACGAACACCAGCCCGGCGGCCTCGACGGCGTGGGCGAACGCGGCGCTCTCGGACAGGAAGCCGTAGCCGGGGTGGACGGCCCCGGCCCCGGTCGCCGCGGCGGCCGCCAGGACGCGTCCGGCGTCGAGGTAGCTCTCGGCGGCCGGGGCCGGCCCGAGCCGCACGGCCTCGTCGGCGAGCCGGGTGTGCGGGGCGCCCGCGTCGGCGTCGGAGTACACCGCGACGGTGCGCAGGCCGAGTTCGCGGGCGGAGCGGATGATACGGCAGGCGATCTCGCCCCGGTTGGCGACGAGCACGGAGTCGAACACGCTGGCTCTCCTTGGTCCGGTGGTCTGTGCGGCGGTGGGCGGGCGCGTCCGGGCGCGCGGATGCCGGGTCAGAGGGCGTCGGAGTGGAGCGCCATCTGTGTCAGCGCGCGGCGGGCGCGCTCCAGGACGACCTCCATGGACGCGCCGACGTGCTCGTGCATGGCGCGGTAGGCGGAGTCGAGTTCGCCCGCGAGGAGGTGTTCGGTGATCCCGATGTGCTCGGTGACGGTGGAGGTGATCCGGTCGGCGGTGAGGAAGTCGTACATGCGGACCCGGCGGATGCGCCGGTTGACGGAGACGAGGGAGTCGGTGAGGGCGCGGTTGCCGGAGGCGCGGGAGACGGCGGCGTGGAACTCCTCGTCGAGGAGGACGAAGGAGGGGTCGGGCTCGGGGACGTCGGCGCGGAGCTTCTCCCACCGCTCCAGTTCGGCGCGGAGGACACCGGGGTCGTGCCGGACGGAGGGGTCCTCCATCGCGCGGGAGATGCCGCGGAGTTCGAGGGTGACCCGGAGCTCGTAGAGGTCGCGGAGCTCGGCGAGGTTGGGGACGGTGGCGTAGAAGCCGTTCTCGCGCCGCTCCACCAGGCCGTCGGAGTGCAGGCGGGCCAGCGCCTCGCGCACGGGGGTGCGGGAGACGCCGAAGAGCTCGGCGAGCCGTACCTCGCCCAGCCGGACGCGGGGCGCGATCCGCCCGCTCAGGACCTCCTCGCGCAACAGGGCGTAGACGCGGTCCCGGCGCGAGGTGGCGGTGGCGGCCTCCGGATCCCCCGCCCGCCGCACGCCGTCCCCGGGCGGCGCCTCCGGGGCGGGCACCGCCTCTGTATACATCGGTGTGTCCATGGGGCCCGACGCTAGGAAGGGCGTGTTTCGGCGGCCCTGCCTCCCCGTGAAGCCTGGGTTTCACCGTGTTTCCGCGTGTTTCGCACCGGTATGCACGGGGTGCCGCGGTCGGGGTGGGGCGGGGCGGGCAGGGCCCGGAGCGGGCGCGGGGGCCGTTCCGGACCGGTGGGCCGCCCCCGGCCCCGAGCCCCGGACCGGACGGCGTTCCCGCAGGCACACCCGCGTCCCGCGCCGGCGCCCCGGCCCCGGACGACGCTCGGGCTGTCTAAGCTGCATCCATGCATTCGATGGGACCGAACCGGCGCACCGTGCTGCTCGGCGCGGCGGGGGCCGCCGTCGCCGCGGCCGTGGGCGGCTGCTCCCGCGGCCCCGAGTACGGGCTCTCCGAGCTGGTCGTCGCCACGGGGCCGCCCGGCGCGGTCTTCCGGGAGATCGGCGCGAAGCTCGCCGTCCTGCTCCAGGAGGTCCTGACGGAGCTGGAGGTGAGGACGGTGCAGACCGGCGCCTCCCTCGACAACCTGTACCTCCTGGACGAGGGCGCGGCCGACCTCGGTTTCGCCAGCCTCGACGCGGTGCTGTCGTACGAGGCCGACACCGGCGAGGGCACCCGGCTCGACGCCGTCGGACGCCTCTACGACAGCTTCGTCCACCTGGTCGTCCTCGACGACTCGCCCGTGCGCGAGCTCTCCGACCTGGACGGCCTGCGCGTGTCCGTGGGCTCGGTCAACTCCGGCACCGAGTTCACGGTCGCGGAGATCCTGGAGGAGACCGGCCTGGCCGTGGAGACCGTCCGGCTCGACCAGGCCGCCTCCGCCGACGCCCTGGCGTCGGGGGAGATCGACGCCATGTTCTCGCTGACCGGGCTGCCGACCCCGGCCGTCGCCGAGCTCGCCGAGAAGCACGCGGTACGGCTGATCGACCTGGCGGACACGGCCGACGTGATGGCCGACGCCTACCCGGAGGCCTACTTCCCGGCGACGCTGCCCGCGACCACCTACTCCGGGGTCCCGGCCTGCCCGACCATGTCCATCCCCAACCTGCTCCTGTGCCGGGCCGACCTGGACGAAGCCCTGGCGTACCGGGTCACCGACACCGTCTACCGCGGCCAGGCCCGGCTGGCGGCCCAGCGCCCGGAGGCCGCGCAGATCAACGTGCGCACGGGCATCTCCACCGGCGTCGTCCCCCTGCACCCCGGTTCCGAGCGCTGGTACCGGGACAACAAGCCCGCCTGAGGCGGCGCCGGGCCTTCGCCGGGCCGGTCAGTCCCCGGAGCCGCGCACCGGCGGCAGCGTGATCACCACGCCGAACCCGCGGCGCTCCCCTCCGGGCAGGCCCGTCCCCAGGGTGAGCCGCCCCCCGGCCTCCCGCACCAGGTCGGCGGCGATCGCCAGGCCCAGGCCGGTGCCCTCGGTGTTCTGGTGCCGCGGCGAGCGCCAGAACCGGTCCAGGGCCGCCGTGTACTGCTCCTCCGGCAGGCCCTCGCCGTCGTCCAGGACGCTGATGCGCACCGGGTCCCCCCCGTCGGCCTCCACCACCACGCGGGTGCCGCCCGACAGGCGCAGGGCGTTGCTGACCAGTTCGTCGAGGATGCTGCCCAGCCCGCCCGCCGGGGCGTACGCCCGGACCCCGGCGGGGACACGGGTGGTGACGGAGACGCCCCGGGCCTCGCCCAGCGCCCTCCAGCGCTCCACCCGGCTCTCCAGGACCTCGGCGACCTCCACCGCCTCCGTCCCGGTGACGCTCTCCAGGCGGGTCGCGGCCAGCAGGGAGTTGAGCATCCTGTGCATGACGGCCGCCTCGTCGACGGCGATCTCGTGGGCCTCCCTGGCCTCGGGGGTCTCCAGGTGCGGCGCGAGGTTCTCCACGGCCAGCCGCAGGCTGGCCAGGGGGTTGCGCAGCTGGTGTGAGGCCTCGGAGACGAACGCGCGCTGGCGCTCCAGGGCCCTGCGCACGACGTCCACCATCGTGTTGAACGACTCCGTGAGGCGGCGCAGCTCCGGGGGGCCGCGCTCGGCGTCCACGTGCACGTCGAGGTCGCCCGAGGCGACCGAGGTCGTGGCGGCGTCCAGCCTGCGGATCGGCCGCAGCACCCAGCGGGACAGCGGCAGCGACGCGGTCGCCAGCACCGTCAGCGGCACGACGCTGAGCAGGCCGAGCAGGCCCCAGACCTGGAGGATGTCGGAGCCGAGCTCCCGGGTCGGGGCGACCACCACCACGGCGCCCGCGACCTCGCTGTCGCGGCCGATGGGCTCGGCGACCACCAGCGGATCGGGGTTCCACGGCCACGCGGTGGTCGGCGGTGCGGGGCGCTCGCCGGCCATCGCGGCGTCGACGGCCCCCGGGTCGGGGATCCCGTCGAGGACGTCGCGCATGCGGTGCCGGTCCCCGGAGCCGACGACGATCTGCCCGTCGGGCGCGACCACGAGGGCCGGGATGGCGTACAGCTCCTCGTAGTGGGCCATCTCCTGGGCGAGGGGGTCGAGCCGGTCGGTCTCCAGGGCGGTGCGGGCCAGTGCGGCGAACCGCCCCGCGTCGCCCAGCCGGTCGACGTACACCTCCTGTGTCCGCTGCTGGGCGATGACCGTGCCCAGGGGGACGAACACCGCGGCGACGATCACGAACGCGACCGGGAGCAGGAGGGCCAGCAGGCGCCGCAGCAACGGTCAGGCCCCGTCGAGGAGGTAGCCGACGCCGCGCACGGTGCGGATGCGCACGGCGCGGCCGACCTTGGCGCGCAGGGAGGCGATGTGGGTGTCGAGGGTCCTGGAGGAGGTCTCCCAGGCGTCGCCCCACACCTGGTCGAGAATCTGGTCGCGGGCGACGACCGAGGGGGAGCGGGAGACCAGCAGGGAGAGCAGGTCGAACTCCTTGCGGGTCAGCCGGAGCGTCCGCCCGTCGGCGCTGGCCTCGCGGGAGTCGGGGTCGACCGTGAGCGCGCCGACCGTGAGCGGGGGCTCGGCCTCGGCGGCCTCGGCCCGCGCCGGGCGGGTGCGCCGGAGGACGGCGTCGATCCGGGCGAGGAGTTCGGCCACGCCGAAGGGCTTGACCACGTAGTCGTCGGCGCCGGCGCGCAGCCCGCGTACCCGGTCGCGTTCCTCGCTCCGCGCGGTGACGGCGATGACGGCGGTCTGGGGCCGCTCGCGGAGCTTGCGCAGCAGGTCGATGCCGTCGGCGTCGGGGAGGCCGAGGTCGAGCAGGACGACGTCGGCGGGCGGGGCGGTGAGCGCGCGCTCCGCGGTGGCGACCCGCTGGACGTCGAAGGACGCGGACCGCAGGGCCGTCACCAGGCCACGGGCGACCCGGTCGTCGTCCTCCACCACGAGAATGCGCATGTCCAGCATGGTAGGCAGTGTTGCGGACCCCCGCTGACGACGGCGCACGGTCAGGGCTCCCGGAAGGGCCCGGCACCGCTCCCCTCCCGGACGCGGTCCCGGACGGGTGACCGGTCCACCCTCTCCGGCCAGGGGTCCGCGGGCGGGCGCGCGGGGCCGGGCCCGGCGGCGTGGTGGTGGACGGTGACGCTCCCGATGCGACCGGCGCTCACGGCCACACCGCCGTGGACGCCACCGCCGATGGAATTGTGCGTTTCGCCCTGATTCACGTCGATCCCCTCCCTCGCTCTGGGGACAGCCCAGGAGAGCGCAAAGGCCGTCGCTTCTCCGGAGAAGTCGGGAACCGTCCGCGGTACGACCGCGACCACAATGGATTACCTGCGGAAACCTCCCTTCGGTCCGCCTTCGCGAAGTTCTCCCTATAGGTCCTGGTACGTCCCTCCGCTTTCCAGCGGTCAAGGGCTTCGCCATCGCCGGACCGCGGTCCCGGCTCTTTCGCTCCCAAGGTCACTTTGGGGCTGCTGAGAGCTGGTGCGTTTCGGGTCGGATCCACCGAAAACGCTTTACCGTCCGGCACTCGCCATCGCCGATGACGCCGGGACACAGGGGACTCCGGGGAAAGACGCACCCGGACTGAGCAGCGGACTTCCCCGATCCTCTCCACAGATCCCCCGGCGGCGTTCCCCCGGGCGAACGGGAAACATGCCGCAAGCATCAGTTTATGAACAGTCCGAGGATGACTGCATCCGGACAACATGATCAGTACCCCAGTGGGCATGTACAAGTGGGTTCGAAAGTCAGCAGAATATATGGGAGAGCCGAAGTCGGACCCGACCGGACTTACAGGGCCGCACGGGAAACAGGAGCGACCAATGGTGGAACCGGAAGAATCGAGGCCGCCGCGTGCGTAGAAACAACCAGGAAAGACAGCCCGGACAGGAGCTCTCGTGAAGGGCTTGGGACGGGGGGCCGGGCGATGGCGCACGTCGAGTTACAGCGGCGGCGGTACCAACTCGTGCGTCGAGGCGGTCATGAGCGCGCCCGCCGCGGTCGGGATCCGCGACTCCACGCACCGCGACCACGCGGAGCTCGCCCTGCCCGCGCACCAGTGGGTCGCGCTGCTCCGACTCGCGGACCGCGCCTGAGCGGGCGTGGTCCGGGGCCGGCCCCGGACCACCGCGGTCACATCTGTGCGAGGTAGATGTCCGCGTCCCCGCGCACGCTCTTGCGGATGCTCAGCGTCGCGGGGTGGTCCGCGCCCATGGCCTCCCGGTACATGTCCTCCACCTCGATGAACTCCGGGTCGACGTCCTCGCCCTGGGCCCTGCGGTCCACGAGCAGGTTGCGCCGGGCCAGGAGGGTCAGCGGGTGCCTCGCCCCCAGTTCCCTGGTGCACGCGGCCAGGGCCTCCTCGTCCAGCTCCCGGGCCCCCGCCACGTCCCCGGTGAGGAAGTGGTCGTTGGCCAGGTTGACCAGGCAGGAGAGGGCGCTGGGGTGGTGCCCGCCGATCCGCTCCCGGAACAGTGCCAGGGCCCCCTCGTCCAGCTCGCGCGCCTCGGCGACCCTGCCGAGGCGGCGCAGGATGATCGCCTGGTTGATGTTCGCGGCCCCGACGTAGGGGTGCTGGTCGCCCAGCAGCTTGACGTAGCGCTCACCGGTGGTCTGCGCCAGCTCCAGTGCCTCGTCGTGCTGGTCGACCGCGCTCAGGGACATCGAGTGCACGAGCGCCGCGTACATGGTGTCGTTGCTGTCCGCGCCCTGCTTGATCCGGAAGCGCTGCCAGGCCTGCTCCGAGAGGGCGAACGCCTCCCTGTGCCTGCCGATCCGCCGCCGCATGACGGCCAGCGTCCGCACGTTGCTCAGCACCCCGGGGTCGTCCTCGCCGAGCAGGCTGGTGACCCGCTCGACCTGGTTGGTCTGGATCGCCTCCGCCTCCCGGTACAGGCCCCGCTCCATCAGGGCCTCCGCGTACCCGTTGTTGGTGCCGAGGGTGCGCCCGTGGTCGGGGCCGAAGACGATCTCCAGCCGGGTCAGGGTGTCGCGGTACTGCTCGGCCGAAGCCGCCGGGTCACCGCTGAGGAGCAGGTTGAAGGCGCGGAAGTGGGCGGTGAGCAGGGTGTGCGGATCGTCCTCCCCGAAGAGGCGCACCCGGCGGTGGTAGGCGTCGGCGGCGGCGGCGAGCGAGTCCCGGAACCTGCCGACGAACCGCAGGCTGCGGATGTGCTCGATCTCCGCCTCCAGGGTCTCCGGGTCCTCCGGGTTCTGCTGCTCGCGCAGCGTGGCCAGGGTGGTCTCCCCCAGTTCGAGGGCCTCCGCCAGGTGGCCCTGGCCCCGCATCGCCACGGCGACCTGGACCGCCATCCCGAGGGTGGAGGGGTGCTCCTCCCCCAGGTGCTGCTTCCACCACGCCCACGCGGTGTCGCCCAGGCGGCGGGCGTCCTCGAACTCCTGGCGCAGCAGGGCGATCCGGCACATCTGGACCACGACTGCGCGGACCCACGGGTCCGCGCAGTCCCAGGCCTCGGACGCCCACACGTGCGGCAGCAGGTCGGTGAAGCGGCTGGAGTCGTTCGTGACGTCCTGGAGGTCGCTGCGGCCCAGCAGCTGGTGGGCGCAGTGGCGCATCTCCTCCCGCTCCGCCTCGTCCATGGGCGCCTGGACCGCCCGCTGCACGAGCCGGTGCAGGGAGACCGTGTTGCGCTGGTGGTCGATGTGGGCGAGGCTGTTGCGCCCGATGTCCCGGATGGCCATGCCGAGTTTGGCCGGGTCCTCCAGCGCCGTCCTCAGCTCCGCCGGGCCCTCGATGCCCCGCGCGTGGTTGAAGAGGGTGCGGGGGATGGGCGCCGTCGCCATGAACGAGCAGAGCTGGAGCAGCTGGAGCGCGGCCGGGTTGGTCATGGCCAGCCGGTCCAGGGACACGTTCCACGCGGCGGCGACCGCCACCGGGTACGTCCCGTCCGGGCGCAGCAGCGCGAGCATCTCCTCGCTCTTGTCCGCGAACTGGCGCAGGTACTCCTCGGTGGCCATGCCGCTCTCGTGCAGCCACACCGCCGCCTGGTTGAGCGCCAGGGGCAGGTCGCCCAGCTCGCGCGCCAGGGCGTCCGCCTCGTCGTCGGTGAGCGTCGCCGGACCGCGCCGTTTGAGGAGTTCGATGCTCTCCTTGCGCTCGAACTCCCGGACGGAGAGGAAGGCGTCACCCCCCGCCACGGTCCAGCTGTTGTCCCGAGAAGTGATGATCACGTGCCCCTCGCCCCCGACAGGAAGATACTGTTCCAGTTCGGCCCGGGCCTGCGCGTTGTCGTAGACGAGAAGCCAGCGCTGGAAGAGCCCGCCCTGGTGGAGCGCCGCGAGCACGTCCTCCACGACGTGCCCGCTGCCGGCGCCGACGCTGTCCAGCCTCAGGCGGGACGCCAGCACGGAGAAGCTCTCGCGCAGCTGGTTGCCGTGGGCGGAGGGGATCCAGACGATGAGATCGTATTCGGAGGCGTACCTGTGCAGGTACTCCTTCGCGAGCTCGGTCTTGCCCACCCCGGACATCCCGTTCAGCGCGGTGATGACCTGGCGCTGCCCCGTGAGGAGCTGTGCCCTCAGCGCGGAGAGCAGCTCCTCGCGCCCCGTGAAGGCGCTGTTCTTACGGGGGACCTGCACCCAGACAGCACTCAGCGGCCGACCGCTGGTGGACGATCTGCCCGCGCGGCCGCTGTGAATGTCGCCAGAATCGTTCATTCTATCCCCAATTGACGGGTTTGTAGACATAAGCGGCTTTTCACCCGACCGATCAGAAAAGGGTGCGGTATTCCGTGTCTTCCGGTTATCGCTCTTACTCGTTTGCGCAGATCCGGGAACCTTGGTCAATCCTAAACCAGACGAGGACGGGGGCCAGTTTTCCGGCACAGAATGATCCCGGTATCCGTTTCGCCCGGCCGCTTCGGCATATTCCCTGATCGGTGCCGAATAACGGCGTACGAGGGCCGCGCTCTCCACCGCGGGGAGCATGGACCGCACCCACGAGCGCGACGCCCCCGTGTTCGTCGGGGAGACCACGTGCTCGCCGCGGAGCATCCTCGCGAGGTCGCCGAACCAGGGGTCCACCCTCAGCAGGCGCTCCGCCGCCAGGCCCAGCATCCGGCGGATGTCGGACACCCGCCCTCCCCGGGCGAGGAGGGCCTTGCGGACCCCGTCGCGGAAGTCCCACCGGACCGCCCCGCGCTCGGCCGCGTCCCCCATCCGGACGAGCCCGCTGAAGAAGACCTCGGTCAGCTCGGACGGCGACGCCCGGCCCATCACGTCCTCGCACACGGCCTCCACGAGGCCCGGGTCCAGCGGGACGGCGGCCAGGGCCACGGCGAGGTCGAACGCCTCGGGGGTCGCCGCCCGCTGGAAGCGGCCCACCTCCCGGTCGGGGTCGAAATCCCCGTCGGCCCCGGCGTCGGGCGCCAGCACCGGCCCCGGCCGCCCGGGGAACTCGGCGGTGTGCGTCCACAGCCGCGCGCGACCGCGGGCCATCACGAACGACGCCCAGTCGTGGAGCGCGGACGGCTTCAGCGGGAGCACCGGGACCAGCGTCCCGGCCGCGGGCTCGTCCTCGTCCGCGACCAGGTCGGCGAGCGTCCGCTCGCGCACGTACCGGGTGTTCGGCGCCCCGGCGGCGGCGGGCCAGGACGTGCCCAGCTCCGCGGGTACGGTGGCGATGGCGCCACGCCTCCACAGCCGGGGGCTCAGGAGGTGCAGGATCGCCAGTGCGCCCTCTCCGGCCGCGCCCGCCACCCACTCCTGGAATTCCCGGTCCCGCCAGGCCCCGCCGAGTCCGTCGGTGAGGATCAGGGTGACGTGCGCGCCGGTCGCCCGGCGTCCGCCGAGCCCGCGGCCCCGCCCGTTCGCGTCCCTCAGCTCCGGCGGCCCGGCCCGCTCGGAGTCGAAGTGCAGCGCGCGCACCGTCCGGAAGACGCCGCTGTCCCGGAGGAGCCCGGCGAACTCGCCCGCCGGACCGCGCTGGAAGAGCATGGTGACGCCCTCGTCGAGCAGGAGGGTCAGGTCCACCGCCCTCTCGTCGCGTGCCCGGAGCACGGGCACGACGGGGACGCCGGCGCTCGCGCGCTCGCCGTCCGTCCAGTGGAGGCTGTCCAGCAGCGCGCGGGCGTACGCGCGCGCGGTGCCCTCCGGGTCGACCCGGTCGGGCTCGCCCCGGGGCGCCTTGAGGTTGAACGGGGACAGGGCCGCGACGAACTCCTGCCGCCGTTCCAGGACGGGCTGGACGAACCCCGGCGACTCGGCCCCCTCCTCGGAGGGGGCCTGCTCCCGCCCGGAAGGGGCGTCCGGTGTCGGCACGCGCCCGTCCGGGGCCGCCGGGCGGTCCGCGCCGGTCGCGGGTGCGGGCTCCCGGGGCCGGCCCGCGACGGGGTCCCCGACCCGCTCCGGGACCGTGCCGGGAGGCCACGGGGACGGCGCCGGCCCGAAGTCGTGGCCCGTGTCGGCCACGAGCTCCTCCCGGCCCTCCCCGAGGCGGTGCGCCCGCCGGGCCCGGCGGGCGCTCGCGTCCCACAGGGCCGCCAGGTGGATCGCGTCCGCCAGGTCGGTCGCGGTGAGCCCCGGCCCCCGGTGCGTGGACCCTTCCGCGTCGCCTGTCACCCGGGGTCGGTCGCTCCCCGGTCCACGCCCCGAACTCATCCCGGGCTTTCCGTGAGCCGGTGCCAGAGGAGCTCCGAGAGCTCCCGCACCTGATCCCCCCCGGGTCCGGCCTGGTCGGGGCCGAGCGCGCCCACCAGGTGCACGGCGTTGAGCAGCTGGTCGATGGCGAGTTCGTGCCCGCTGCCGCTCCTCTCCAGGAACTCCGTCACCAGCGGGCGCGCCCCGGAGGGCAGGTCGCCCCCGAAGTGCCCCGCCACGGCGGCCAGCAGCTCCTGCTCGTCCGGGAGGCCCATCCGGACCGGGATGCACCGCCGCATGAAGGCGGGGGAGAGGTCGCGTCCGCTGTTGCAGGTGAGCACGGTGATGGGGAAGGCGGAGCAGAGCACCTCTCCGTGCGCGACCGGCACGGTGCGTCCGGGGTCGTCGGTGGCCACCTCGATCGTCGGCGCCACCCCCGCCAGCCTGGCCAGCTCGGGGATGCGGTAGCCGCCGTTCTCGAACAGGTCGAGCAGGTCTCCGGGGAGGTCGAAGTCGCCCAGGTCGAAGTCGTCGATCAGCAGGACGCGGGGCGCCCTCGTCGGCAGGAACGCGGTGCCCAGGGGGCCCAGGGCGAGGTAGCGGCTGATCGACTCCGCGCTGCTGCGCAGGTGCGCGTCGCCGTCCCCCGCGTAGCGCCGGTCCGGGGCCTGCCCGGTGGCCCGCCGGTGGGCGTTCTCCAGGTTGAGGTCGTGGATCTGGGTGAGCGGGTCGTAGGAGTACAGGCCGTCCCCGACCGTGCTCCTGCTGGTCACCGCCCAGCGCAGCGTCCTGCCCAGGTTGAGCTCGCGGGCGATCTGGTGGGCCAGGCTGGACTTGCCCACCCCGGGCGGCCCCGTGACCAGGAGCGGCCTGCGCAGGTGGATCGCCGCGTTGACCTTGTCCAGGAGGTGCTTGCGGTGGGGGCCGAGCGGGACCGTGCCGGGGCGCGGGTGCTGCGGGCCGAGGTGCCGCGCGCTCTCCGCCGTCGCGACGGCGTCCTCCCCCGGCTCCGCCGGCTCACCGGGTTCCCCCGGGGGAGCCGACGGTTCGTAGAAGGGGGACGTCGAACCGGAGTTCAACGCCCCGCCGTAGGTACGCCACTGCGGAGGCGGGGGTAACCGCGTCGCGAGGTCCAGATGCGCGCGCGGCTGACCAGTGCCGTGGAAGACCCACCACTCCGGTACGGAGTCGGTCGGCCCGGGTCCGGCGTGTGCGGTCATGGCGAGCCCTTCGAGCCTCGGTCAACGGGGGGTGGTGCGGATACTGCTGGCGGTCAGCGGAGGGGGGTCCGGGAGGACCGGCAGGGAATCGTGGTAGAAGACGGCGACCTCGAAGCTTTCTTCGATGTACCCGCTATCGTCCGGCGAAACGCCCCCTGAGCGGGACTTGTGGAGCACCTGGGGGATCGACTGGAGTTTCTCTGATGACACCGTCACCTCTCGTCCCGTCTTTCCCAGATTCAGCCACGGACCGATTCCCCGACCGTTGTCGGCGGAACGCCACACCACAACCGGAACTCCGAACCTGAGCGCGGACCGGACCGACTGGTGGCAGTCGTCCAAATGGGAGGGTACCGAGAGAATGGCTATTCTATCGTCCGGGAGCCGATCCTCCAATGGTTCCCGGTAGGTCCGGCCGCTCAGCCGCTCCTTGGTCTGCGCCTCGTGGGCCGTGTCCAGGTGCACCCCCGAACCGCACCTCAGCAGGGCCGCCCACCGTCGGCCCAGTGCCCTCCTCCCCGCGTCGTAGTCGCGCCGCGAGGGGTCCTCCAGCTCCGCCGCCCGGTAGACCACCTCCGCGCGGGCCCCGAGCGGCGGCGCCCCGGCCGCTCCCCCCGCCTCCTGCCACCGGTCGGCCTCCAGCTCCCGCAGCAGGTCCAGCTCCGCGACCAGCTCCACCCGCATCCTCCCCCGGTGGTGCTCCCTGCGGTGGTCCACCTCCACGAGGCCGAGCAGGACGCCGACGCTGTCGGCGATCCTGTCCGGGGTGACGCCCTTGCGGGTGCCCGAGTCGCAGAAGTCGGGCCGGTCCCCGCCGTGCTCCCTGAGCACCGTCCAGTACCGCAGGTCGTGGCGGTCGCGCTCCTCGCCCCTCTCGACGTGGACGACGAGGCGGGCCGGCACGTCCTCCCCGGCGTCCGGCCCCGGCGGCGCCCCGGGGGCCTCGGGGGCGCTCCCCCCGCCCCAGCCCTCCAGCAGCGCCGCGCAGCGCAGCGCGCCCCGGGCGCCCAGGATCGCGCAGAACTCGACCAGCGCGGACTCCCCCTCCCGGCCGGGGATCTCGGCCAGGGCCACGAACGTGTGCCACGCACGGTCGGACGGCGTGCGGTCGATGGGCCGCGCCCCCCGGACGCGGTCGGCGATCTCCCGGAAGTCCGCGGCGTCGTACAGGACCAGCTCCTCCCGGACGGTGTCGACCTGCTGCCGGGTGGCCTCGGGTATGGCCTGGCTGACCTGGGCCCACTCCTCCTCCCTCACCAGGGGCTCGGCGATCAGGGCCGCCGTCCGCCAGCTCCGGCTGTCGTCGGACCAGTAGCCGATCCACCGCATGAGGACGCCGAGCAGCCGGCTCTCGCGGCAGCGGCCGACCAGGGCGTCGGTGAAGACCACGGGCACGGCGTTCCGGTTGATCCCGGAGCGGACCCGGGGGAGCTTGCCCAGCAGCAGCTCGTGGTATTCGGGGGACGTGACGCAGGTGACCGAGCACAGGGCCTTGGCCAGCCGGGCGTAGTCGGCCTCGTCCACCCGGGGAGGGACGGGGCCCTCCAGCGGCTGGTCCTCTATCCCGGCCGCACGGCTCACCCGTCCCGCCCCGTCAGGAGCGGCGCCGCGGCCTCGCGGACGCGGAGCATGCCGGCGCTCCCCTCCTCCCTCTCGTCGAGGAGGTCGAGCACGGCGCCGAGGAGTCGGTACTCCTCGTGGGCGAGGGAGACCAGCTGGGAGGCGAAGACCGTCAGGTCCTGGTCCGCGCGGAGTCTGCGGCGCAGCCTCGGGTCGAGGGCCGTGTAGAGGTCGAACCTCAGGTCGGGGGAGAGCAGGGTGCGCAGGTCGGTCATGGCGCGCGCGGTGCGCGCGACGGCGGTCGCGGTGTCCGGGCCCGCCCCCCAGACCCGGGGGACCCGGTCGAGGGGGATCATCCAGCCGGCCCTGCCGTTGGCGGCCGCCTCGCAGACGATGCCCAGGAGCCCGTCGCCCGTCCCCTCCCGGACACCGCTGCCGCTGAAGCCCGGCAGGACGGCGAAGCCCGTGGCGGAGTCGACGTCGATCTGCGTGTAGCCGAAACGGCTGCCGCTGTCGCCGGTGATCCGTCCGGTCACCCAACGTCCGGTCTCGGCGTTGGGGAAGCCCAGGACGCGTACCCGGTCCCCGACGCGGTGGCGGGCGGTCGCGGCGGGCGGCCCCGGGGCGGTGCGGTCGAGGCGGAGCACGGCCGCGTCCCAGGGCGCCTCCCCCTCCCACCACCACCCGTCGGCGAGGACGGTGCCGACGGACTCCCATCCGGGGAGTCCGCGCGGCGCGTCCAGGCGCACCTCGCTGCCGGGGCCCGCCGAGGGCCCGACGGCCTCGACGACGACGTGGGCACAGGTGAGGGCGTACTCCGGCGCGACCAGTACCGCCGCTCCGTGGAGGGCGGTGCCGTCCCGGTCGGTGACGCGGAGCTGCCAGTCAGGGGTGTCGGGTCGGTTGGACAGGAGGGACACGGTGCTCCCGTTCGGCACAGGGGGTCGGGTCACGGAGGACGGACCCGGTGACGCGACCCCGCTGTCAACGTGGATTGTGTTTGGTTTTTTTATTCTACCGATCGAACCCGAAACGCCACGAGGATAGGACAGAAACTCGATATTGTGCGAACTAATGTCTGTTTTGTGAAAGGTGTTAAGTAAGTTAAAAGTATTTTCTGGCGGCCGGGCCGCCCGCCTCCGGCAGCGGGCGACCGGGCACCCCGGTCAGGAGGCCGGCAGTGATTCCGATGTCCGTCGGCGCGGGGCGCGGCCCCACGGCATGACGCGGTCCAGGGAGTAGCGCCCGCCCGCGAACCCGAGGGCGACGGCGGTGACGGCGAGGACCACCAGGTACTCGTAGCCGCCGATGAACGCGTCACCGAGGTGGGCGAAGTAGTAGGCGCTTCCCATCATGAAGGCCAGGAGGAGTCCGGCGAGGGGCAGGGCGAACCCGACGGCGAGCGCCAGCCCGGCGCCCATCTCGATTCCCGCGCCCAGAAGGGCGGAGAACTGGGGAAAGGGAATTCCCAGGGAGGCGAACCCCTGGGCGGTGCCCTCGAGGTCGGCGGCCTTCGGCCAGCCGTGGGCGATGAAGACGACACCGACGACCGCTCTCGCGAGGAGGGTGGTGGTGTCGCTGATTCTGGAGACGACTGTTTTCTCGTTCACGGGTGATTCCTGTTCTGTGAGCGGGTATCCCAGAGGAGATCGCGGCCCGAGTCCAACACTTGAGACCGCAACCTTTTTCTGGGAAGCCAGATGATAGTACGCATCCGCCCGAACACATAGAGTGTCTCCCCGCGTTTTTCCCTCCCGCGCCGTAACCCCCGGTCAGGACAGGTCACAGAACCCGGTTCAGTCCCGGTCCCCGGCCCCTCCGGACCCCGGGCACCGCGGCTCCCGCCCCTCGGGGTCCAGCTCGCCGAGCATCACCTCGGAGATCTCGCGGAGCTGGTCGACCTGCTCCCTCGTCAGGGAGTCGAACAGGACCCGGCGCACCTCGCGCACGTGGCCGGGCGCCGCCTCCCGCAGTACCTTGAGCCCGCGCGGCGTGAGCTCGGCGATCGTGGTCCGCCTGTCCCCCAGCCGCTTGAACCGGTGGATCAGGCCGTCCTCCTCCAGCCGGGCGGCGGCGTGCGAGAGCCGGCTGGGCGACGACCTCAGCAGCCCGGCCAGCTCGGTCATCGTCAGCGCGCCCCCCGGGGCCTCGGACAGCATCGCCAGGGCCTGGTAGTACGCGTGGGGGAGCCCCGAGTCCCTTCTGAGCTGCCGGTCCAGGGAGCCCTCCAACAGGTGGACGGCGGCCAGGAAGGTCCGCCAGGTCCGCTGCTCGCCCTCGTCTAGCCACCTCGTGTCGGCCATCAGGCCCGTGCCCCCCGGAATACTTGAGAGTTCAATTGTGTTCTGGTCAAAATCCGATCTCCCAGTCACAGGAGGACCCCATGGCACCGCGGCCCACGCGCATGCCGACCCTGTACCTCAGCCATGGGGCGCCGCCGCTGGCCGACGACGCCCGGTGGACCCGGGAGCTGGCCGACTGGTCCGGTGGCCTCGCCCGGCCGGAGGCGATCCTCGTGGTCTCGGCGCACTGGGAGGACGCTCCGCTCACCGTCGGCGCGACGGCGGACGGAGTCCCTCTGACCTACGACTTCTGGGGCTTCCCGCAACGCTACTACGGTGTCACCTATCCCGCCCCGGGAGCGCCGGCCCTCGCCGCGAGGGTGCGCGACCTCGTCACCGGTCCGGTCGGGACCCTCCACCAGGACCCGGGGCGCGGACTCGACCACGGCGCCTACGTGCCCCTCCGGGAGATGTACCCCGAGGCGGACGTCCCGGTCCTCCAGGTGTCCATGCCGACCCTCGACCCGGCACGGCTCCTCGCCCTGGGGCGCCGCCTGGCCCCGCTGCGCGACGAGGGCGTCCTCATCGTCGGCAGCGGGTTCACGACGCACAACCTGCGCGAGATGTCCCGGCAGGCGCACGGCGACGCCCCCTCCTGGTCGGTGGAGTTCGACGACTGGGTGAACCGGGCGGTGGCCGACCACGACGTCGACTCCCTGCTCGACTTCGGGCACAAGGCCCCGGCCGCCGCGATCGCCCACCCGCGCAGCGACCACTTCGCGCCGCTGTTCGTGGCCCTGGGCGCGGGCCTGGACGGGCACCGGAGCTCGCGGTCCACCGTGGACGGCTTCTGGCACGGCCTGGCCAAGCGCTCCTTCCAGTTCGACTAGCGGGCCGACCGCACCCGTTCCCGGTGCGGCGGGGATCCGGCCCGGACGGCCCCGTGCTCATGGACGGCTCCGGCGCCCCGACGGGCCGTGGGCACGAGATCGCGGCGGAGGCGGCGGGGCCGCGGACCGCTCCGGGCGCCGGCCGGGAAACGGCCGGCCGAACGTCGGCGGCTCCTGGCAGACTTCCCCCCATGACCGACGCACACGGCCCCGCGGACGCCCGGTCCGTGCGGGAGCTCATCGACGCCACGGGGCGGGCCCGGTACCTCTGCTTCTGGGGCCACCGGCCTCCGGCCGGCGGGGGCGTCTCCGCGAGCTGCCTCTCCCAGTGGTGGGCCGCCGACTTCACGGTGGACGGGGTCCTCTACCCGACCGCCGAGCACTACATGATGGCCGGGAAGGCGCGCCTGTTCGGCGACGCCGGGGCGGAGGCGCGGATCGTCGCCGCGGGGCACCCGCGCGACGCCAAGGCGATCGGCCGCGAGGTCCGCGGCTTCGACCAGGAGGCGTGGGAGGCGGCCCGGTTCGGCATCGTGGTCGAGGGCAACCTCGCCAAGTTCGGCCAGAACCCGGACCTGGGGGCCTACCTGCTCGGCACGGGCTCCCGCGTGCTGGTGGAGGCCAGCCCCCGCGACCGCGTGTGGGGCATCGGGCTCGGCGCCCGGCACGACCACGCCGAGCAGCCCGAGCACTGGCGGGGCCTCAACCTGCTGGGCTTCGCGCTCATGGAGGCGCGCGCCCGCCTCGCCGCCGCCTGAGTCCCGCCCACCCGCGGGGACCGCGGCGTCCCGGGGACCGCACGTGCCCCGGCCGGACCGGGCGGGCGGTTCGTCACCGGCACGGTGATCGGCGTGGACGGGGGCGTCAACGCCCGACCCGGGCCCCGGGCGGGACCGGCGGGGTCACCCCTCGGTGATCCGGGAGACGTGGTCGGCGACCACCCGCGCGCCGACGGAGTCCGCCAGCGGCGTGTACCCCGCCCCTTCGGCGATCCGCGCGCCCTCGTCCCCGAGGGCGTAGGCCCAGAAGTCGCGCAGGACGGAACCGGTTCCCTCCGGGTGGCCGCACTCGTAGGCGAACACGTGGTTCACCCGCATGATCGGGTAGGCGCTGTCCCCTTGGACCGCGTCGAGGGAGAAGTCCGTCCCGTCCAGGTCGATCTGCTCGGTGGCGGCCCTGGTCGTCTCCGGGGTGAGGTCGACCTCGACGCCCCGGTCGCTGCGCAGCGGCATCACGTCCAGGCCGTGCTCCTCGGCGTAGGACGCGTTGACGAACCCGAGCGCGCCCGGGGTGGCCGCCACCTCGGCGTGCACTCCCTCGTCCCCGGACGCGGCGACCACTCCGGGGCCCCACCGGGTGTCGTCCCCGACGTTGTCCGCTCCCCAGGATCCCCCGTCGGCGGCCAGGTAGCGGCTGAAGACGTGCGCCGTGGAGGCCTCGCTCTCGTGGCGGACGGGGACGATCTCCAGGTCCGGGAGCCCGAGGTCCTCGGCCCCGTCGAGGTCGGAGTAGGCGGTCACGGCGCCCGAGTAGATGTCCGCCAGTTCCGTCCGGTGCAGCGCGAGGCCGTCGAGGCCCTCGGCGTCGTACACCAGGGCGATGCCCCCCGCCAGCACCGGGAACTGCACGACGGGGCAGCCCCTGGCCTCCGCCGCCTCCGCGACCTGGCTCTCGGTGAGCGCGTTCTCGGAGGCCCCGAAGTCCACCTCGCCGCGCACGAACGCGTCGGCGCCCGCCCCGGAGCCGGTCGCCTCGTAGGAGATCCGCGTGTCGGGCTGCCGCTCAGCCGTGTACGAGGCCGACCACGCCTCGACCGCCGAGGAGAGGAACGTGGAGCCGGCGCCGTTCACCGTGCCCGCCAGGGTGCCCGGTTCCGCGGTCTCCACCGACGGGCCGGGGTCGGGGGCGGGCGGGTCCGGATCGCCGCCCTCCAGGGCGTTGACCAGCCCGATGCCGCCCACGGCCGCCACCGCGAGCGCCCCGGCGGCGATCACCACGGGGGCCCGGCGGAACCGCCTCCGCGGTGGCGGGGCGGCTCCCGCGCCGGCGCGCCCGGGCCCGCCGCCCGCCGGTCCGCCCCCGGGGCCGACGACGGCGGGGGGAGGCGGGGCGAAGGCGTTCGGCGCGGTCCGGGGCGCCGGGGCTCCCCGGGCCGCGCCGCCGGCCCAGTGGGCGCGGATCAGCCCGTCCACGATGGTGGTGTCGTCCGCCCCCGCCGCGGCCTCCGGGTCCGCCGCCGCGACGCGGTGCAGCAGTTCCCCGGCCGACGGCCTGGACGCGGGGTCCTTGTCGAGCGCGCGGGTGACCGGCTCCTCCAGCTCCGGGGGGAGCCCTTCCAGGTCCGGGTCCTCGCGCAGGATGCGGTACATCAGGGTCTCGGCGCCGCCGTCCCCGAAGGGAGGCCGCCCGGTGGCCGTGTAGGCGACCATCGCGCCCCACGCGAACACGTCGGCCTCGGGGCCGCTGGTGCCCCGGTAGCGCTCCGGGCTCATCCAGGCTGGCGAGCCCACGAGCCCGCCGGTCCGCGTGAGGGCGGTGGCGTCGGCCGCCCTGGCGATGCCGAAGTCCAGCACCTTGGGACCGTCGGGGGCGAGGATGACGTTGGCGGGCTTGAGGTCCCGGTGCACGACCCCGGCCGCGTGGATGGCGGCGATCGCCTCGGCCATCCCGGCCGCGACCACCCTCGCCTGGTGCGGCGCGAGCGCCCCGCCCTGCCGCACCCGCGCGCCCAGGGTGGGTCCGGGGAGGTAGGGGGTGGCGTACCAGGGGAGTTCGGCACGGGTGTCGTGGGCGAGCACGGGGGCGATGCAGCGGGCCCGCACCCGGTGCATCAGGGCGACCTCGCTGGCGAACCTGGAGCGGAACTCGGGCTCTCCGGCGTACTCGGGGCGTACGACCTTGACCGCCGCCCACCGCCCGTCCGGGCCCACGGCGCCGTAGACCACGCCCATGCCTCCCGCACCGAGCCTGCCGTGCACGGCGAACGGCGGGATCACGCGGGGGTCGGAGCTCTGGAGGGGCGTGAGGTTCGGCGGCGGGGGTGGGTGGGCCATGGCGGTCCTCGGGTCGGAAGCGTTGCACGGGGCACCCTGGGGAGAGGGGTCCTGTCCGTTGGACGACCGCAGAGCGTGAACCGTTCGCCTCGGCTCGCTACTGTTTCCCTCTGGTCGCGTCAATCACACGAATCACAGCAATATAGACCGATATACACGGTGGTTTCCGAATCACCTCCGCCGCTCACCCGCGGATCACCCGGATTTCACCGCCCGTCACCCCGTTTTCGGCTCCCGCCCCCACCCGGAGGAGTAGAGTCCGAGGACACGGAAGGCACGGTGCACCGGCACCCGCACCCGTTCCCCGGAGCACTCCGGGTCTCGGCACTCTCGCCGCCACCCTTCAGGCACACCCTCGCGGTCGACGACCACTCTCGTCCCGCCGCACGCACCGGGAAACCGATCCCCCTGCCGTTCGAGGCGGCACGCACGTTCCGGGGACGCACCGTCCTTCCTCCCAGGACGAACCAGACCCCAGGGACTTCCCATGGCCTACTACCGCATCCAGTTGAGCAACGGCTCCTCCCACACCCTCCAGGCGGTGCGCATGCGCACCGACGCGCGCAGCCTCTACCTGGAGGAGCGCACCGCGGGGGCGTGGACCGAGGTGTTCGCGAACCCCCTCACGGACGTGGAGCGCGTCCAGCGCCGCTTCACCGAGAACGACGGCACGTGGACGTGGCTGAACGAGCGCCTGCCCGCGCCCGTCGGCGGCGTCCGGTCCTGGTAGGACCGCTCCGCGGCGCCTCCGTCCCGGTCGCGCCACGGCCGCCCCGACCGCGCCACCGCCGGGACGGCACGCGACAGGATTCCGGGGCCGCCCCCGAACCGGGGGCGGCCCCGAACCGGGCCCCGGCCGGCCCGCCCGGCGCGGCTCGGTGCGGCCCGTCCCCGCCCCCGACCCCCGGAGTGCCCGGTACGCCCCGGAAGGCCTGTGTAGTCTCGGTTGGGGCACAGCGAGGGAGACGGCGATGGACGGTCAGACCGGCTCCGGCGGAATCCGTCGGACCGCGGATTCCGCACTCCCCCACCGTGCCCCGGGCGGTTCCCCTCCCGCACGCTCCCGCGAGCGGCGCCCGTCGCCCGGCGGCTCCCTGCTGACGGCCGTCCTGCTCCCCCTCCTCCCGGCCGTGCTCCTCCTCGCCGTCGCCTCGGTGGCCTTCCCGGCCCACGGACTCCTCTCGCCGGCCCCGGACGGAGGGGCCGCGCCGCCGCTCTCCCTGCCGGCGGAGCCGTCCGCGGGCCTCGTGGTCCTCGCCGGTCTCACCCTGGCCGCCCTCGTGGTCGGCCTCCCGGTGTCCGTGCACGCGGGGCTGCTCGTCGGCGGCGGCGCCGTGCTCGGGCAGGACGTCGGTGCGCCCGCGGCCTGGTCCCGCGCCCTGCGCCGCGTCCCGGGGACCCTGGCCCTCCTCCTTCCGTCGGCCGCGTCCTGGGCCGGGCCGTTCTGGGGTCTGCGCCGACTCGCGTCGGAAGGCGTGTGGTCCGCGCCGGCCGCCGCCGCGACGGCGGCCGGGATCGCCGTGACGGCCCTCCTCCTGGCGGCGCTCCCCCTCCACGTGCTGGCCGACCTGTCCCCGGGACGGGCCCTGGCCGAGACCTGGCGGACCGTCCGCGCCCGGAGCACCGCCCGGCTGACCGCGCCGGTCCGCGCCGCCCTCCCCCGTCCCCGCCCCGGCGACGCCCACGGCATCCCGGCCGCGGTGCCCGCCCTCGTCTGCGTGCTGGCGCTCCTCCCGCTCGCCGCCCCGGGACTGCTCCGTCCGGAGCCGGCGCCCCCCGGGGCGGCACCTTCCGCCGCCCTCACGGCGTCGGCGGAGAACCGGACGACGGTGCAGATCGAGGACGAGGACGGCACCGCCCACCTGTTCGAGGTCGGTCCCGGGGGGCTGCGCGAGGCCGGCTGCGGTCCCGGGTGCACCGTCGGTCCCGCCGAGCCGGGCCGCGAGGCGCACGTCGACGCGGACGGGTCGCACGCACGGGTCGGCGGCCGGGTCGTGGCCGCCTACTGGCGCACGGACCCCGACCACGGCCCCTCCACGCTCTACCTGCGGGTGTGCGACACCGGGAGCCCGTGCCCCGACGACGCGGAGGCCGCCGCACCGGCCGCCGCCCCGGGGACGCCGGCCGGCTCACGCGTCGAGGTGCTCCGGGACGGGAGCGCGCGGGTGTTCGGCTGCGCCGAACCGTGCGCGGCCGACGCCGCGGACCGGGCGGACAAGGCGCCCGGGCCCGAGCGGCCGGACCCGGCGGCGGTCCGGTCCGCGCACCGCGCCGGGGCCGTCACCGTCGAGGTCAGCGGACCGGAGACCCTGCGCCTGGTCATGCTGGCCTGCGATCCCTCCGGCGCCGGGACCGACTGCGGCGCGGAGGTCTGAGGGCCCGGGGCCGCTCCGGTCCGGGCGGGGATGCGCGTTGAGGGGCTGTCCGAAACCGTTGCCGGTGTGACGTGGGAGCCCCTGCCCCCACCGGTCCCGTACCGCCGGACCCGGTGGGGGGCCGTCCGACGCGGGTGCGCAGGGCCGGAGCCCTGGGCCCCGCCGTGTCCTTCCATGAGGAAAGCCGCGCCGCGACGCGGCGGGGGCCGTCCTACCCTGTGGTGTACGTCTCTTGGGCGGGAACCTTACTTAATGTTTATTAAGCAAAGGGAGGAAGCGAGATCTCGATACCGTGGGCGACGGGCCCGCCCCCGGCCACGGGCCCGGAGTACCCGCCGGGTACAACGAAGTGGAGAGCAGGAATGAGCGAGACGACCCCCGCACCGGACACCCGGTCCCCCGGCGGCCCCGAGGCCCCGACTCCGCGGAAGCGGGTGAACCGGCGGGAGCAGATCCTGCGCACCGCCGCCGACGTCTTCGCGGCCCGGGGGTTCAACAACACCTCGCTCGCCGACATCGCCGCGATGCTCGACATCACCCCGGCCGGGGTCCTGCACCACTTCGGCTCCAAGACCGACCTGCTCACCGCCGTCCTGGAACTGCGGGACGACACCGAGCCGGCTCCCGGGGGCAGCCGGATGCTCGACCACCTGGTGACCACCGCGGAGCGCAACGCGGCCCGCCCGGGGACCACGCAGCTGTACGCCGTCCTCTCGGCGGAGAGCGCCACCGACCGGCATCCCGCCCAGGCGTGGTTCCGGGACCGCTACACGGTGCTGCGCGGCGAGATCTGCGACGCCGTCCTGGACAGGCTCGGGCCCGAGCACCGGGAGGCCGCGTCCACCCCCGGCCCCGACGGGCGCACCCCTGCCGGAGCCGCCGCCGCCGCGGTCATCGCCGTCATGGACGGCCTCCAGGTGCAGTGGCTCCTGGACCCGGAGGCCGTGGACATGGCCTCCGTGACCGCGCTGGTGATAGACGCCCTCGTCGCCCGGCTGTCCCAGGAGGACTGACCCGCACCGGGACGGCCCGGAACGCGACGAGGGGGCGCCGGGAACCAGGTGGTTCCCGGCGCCCCCTCGGACGTGCGGCGGCTACTGCTCGCCGTGCACGGAGCCCGGGGTGCCGGAGCCGTCGGTGATCTGGGCCTCGCCGGTGGCGCTGCTCTCCAGCCACTCGTCCCAGGACTTCTGCCAGACGCCCCAGCCGTTGTCCCACTCCTTCTCACGGTCGGTGCCCGTGGTGTCGAGGACGTCGCCCATCAGGGTGTTCTCGAAGAACCACAGCGCGTCGTCCATGCGCAGGTTGGTGCAGCCGTTGGAGGTGTTGGCCGAGCCGATGTTGCCGTTGTAGGACGCCTCGTGCACGAACTCGCCGCTGTGCGAGGTGCGGACCGCGTACTGCACGTCGACCTTGTAGGAGCCCGGGGAGTCCGCCGGGATGCCCACGGTCGCGGAGTCCATCGTCAGGCTCTCGTAGCGCTCCATCAGCACGTGGGTGCCGCTGCTCGTGGTGTCGAAGTGCCGGCTCTCCTTGCCGTTGCTCACCTCGATGACGCGCTCCTGCTCGCCGTCCACGGTGATGACCATCTCGTGGTCGGGCACGTGCATGGTGGCGATCAGCTCGCGGCCGATCTCGAAGTCGATCCGGTGGTTGCGCACCCCGTAGACGCCCTCGGACGCCTCGACGCCCGCGAGGCGGAGGTCGACGCTGACCTGCTGGTAGGGGTCCCAGTACTCCTCGGGGCGGAACTGCGCGGTCTTGTCGTTGACCCAGTTCCAGGCGCCCGCGACCTCCTGCTCGGAGACGACCTCCATGGAGTTCTCGACCTGGGCCTTGTTGGTCACCGGCAGGTCGAAGTTGATGACGATCGGCATGCCGACCCCGACGGTGTCACCGGAGCTGGGGAAGTTGGACTCCAGTTCCAGGCGCTGACCGGCCACCGCGTCCAGGGTGGTGAACTCCTGGACCAGCTCGGTCGTCTCACCGGCGTCGTTCTCGGCGGTGGCCGTGACCACGATCTCCGAGCCGGGGCGCAGGTTCCAGTCGCTGACCCACTCGGTCCCCTCCTCGTTGAGGGTTCCGGTCATGGCGTAGAGGTCGGGGTCCTCCTCGCCCTCGTCCGCGGCGGCCTCGTTCATGACGACCTGCTCCACCGCGACGTCGGTGATGACGCCGTTCTCGGCGGTCACCGTGACGGGGGAGTTGGGCGCGACCTCCTGGGCGCCGTCCTCCGGCGTGATCACCAGCTCGGCCGCTTCCGCGCCGTCGGCGTCGGGGCTGTTGCCCTGCGTCTCCGCCTCGCCGGACGTACAGGCCGTGGCGACGAGCGCGAGCGCCGCCAGTCCGATGCCGAACCGACGCGTCACCGCCGCAGGGGTCTTGCCCGTCACGTCTGGACCTCCATGTCGTACCTCGAACGCCGTGTGCCTACTGCCACTAAGACGCACCAGCGGGGAAAAGGTTCTGAAAACCCGCACATCGGTATAGAGCGGTTACCACCGGCGCGGGGCGAGACGCCGGAACCGCCGACCATACACCCAGGGGGTACGCACCAGAAGCCCTCCATGTATGAGATTACGGCCATCTCCGAACCGCCCTGTACACCGGGATGCCCTCGGGGATAACATCTTGGCCGAACGCCCAGGTTTCTCTTCAGACGAAACCTGGTCGAACGAACAACTTTCTCCTGGAGGATGACATGCCGTGGTTCTGGTTGGTCGGTGCCATCGCCGCCGAGGTGACCGCCACCACCTCGCTCAAGCTCTCCGAGGGGTTCAGCCGACCGATCCCCTCGGTGGTCGTCGTGGTCGGCTACGTCGCCGCCTTCGCCATGCTCAGCCAGGCCCTCGCGCGGGGAATGGACCTGGGGGTGGCCTACGGTGTGTGGGCGGCGGCGGGCATCGCGCTGGTGGCGGTGATCGGAGCGCTCTTCCTCGGGGAGTCCCTCACCTGGGTCCAGGTGGGAGGCATCGCCCTGGTCATCGGAGGAGTGATGGCACTGGAGATGGGCGGCGCGCATTGACGGGGAGCAGCACCGTGGACGAGGGGACCACCGACGGCCGCAGGCTCAAGGGGATGCAGCGCCGTCGGCTGCTCCTCGACGCCACGATGCGGGTCGTGGAGCGCGAGGGCGTGGGCGCCGTCAGCCAGCGCCGCGTCGCCGCGGAGGCGGGGGTGCCGCCCAGCACCGTCACCTACTACTACGCGGCCGTCGACGACCTGCTCGTGGACGCCCTCACCAGGGTCAACGACACCTACGTGGAGGCCCTGGGAACCCTCCCCCGCGAGGCGGACGCGGCGCTGCGGGGGTTCGCCGAGCTGATCTCCTGCGCGGGGGCGGGGGGCGACCGGGCCTCGGTCGTCGCGGAGTACGAGCTGTTCCTGCTCGCGTCCCGGCGTCCCGCCCTGCGCCCGCAGATCGACCGCTGGAACCGCGCGGTGGACTCCTTCCTCGCGCCGTACCTCCCCGATCCGGACGACCGCGCAGCCGCCTCCGCGACCGTGGACGGCCTGTTCATGCGCTCCTGCACCGACCCGGAGCTGACCGCGGACGCCGTCCACCGGGTCCTCACCCGGCTCCTCTCCCTCCGCTCCTCGTGAGAGCCGCGTAGCGGGCGGGCGGGACCCCGATGACCGAGGTGAACTCCCTGGTCAGGTGCGACTGGTCGCTGAACCCCAGTTCGGCGGCCAGCACGCCCCAGTCGGGGGCGGCCCCCCGCCTCGCCCGCTCCGCCGCCTCGTAGAGCCGGTACCTGCGGATCACCGCCTTGGGCCCGAGTCCGACGTGGTCGGCGAACCTGCGCTGGAGCAGCCGCACACCGACCCCCTCGCGCTCGGCCAGGGCGGAGACGCCGACCACCGCCGGGTCCGCGGCCACCCGCTCGACGAGGTCGCGGGTGTCCTCCGCCGGGTGCCGGCCCGCGGGCAGCCTCCCGGCCAGGATCCGGTCCACCTCGGCCATGAGGGGGTGCGGGGCCCCGGGGAGCGCGTCCCCGGCGAACACCTCCGACACGGGCAGGGAGGCGTCGACGATCCCGCTCATCGGGCGGCCGAGGAGGGGCCGGAACCCGGCCGGACGGAACATGACCCCGAGCGCCCACCCCTCCCCCTCCAGGCGGCGCCGGGTGACCTTCGTGGCGGGGCCGTGCACCGCGGCCCCACCCGCGGTGAACACCACGTTGACCACAGGGTGGGCGAGGACCCGCTGGGTGTACGGCTCGTGCCCGGACAGGTTCCACGAGGCCACCCAGTAGCGGTCCACGAAGCGGGCGACCGGCGCGGAGGGCGCGTACCTGTCGAGCCGGAACCGGGTCAGCCCCGTCCCCGGGTCGATGATGCCCCGCGCGTCCCGCTCGACGGGCTCTGGTCTCACACGCACCAGGGTAGGTCCCCGCTCGGACGGTTCCCGGAGCGCCCGCGATCCGGACGGTGGTCCGGCGCCGCTCCGCTCCCCCGGAGGGGCCCGGCCGTGCGGTCCGCCCGGCCCTGTCGCGTTTCTTCAAGACCCCGGCGGGACCGCGGGACGAGGATGGGGCCGGAACTCGACCGATCCAGGGGGACACCTGCCCATGAGCGACATCTCCGAGCGCTACGCCCGCCTCTCCGACGCCTTCGCCGCGACGGTGGCCGCGGTGCCCGACGACCGGTGGACGGCCCCGTCCCCCTGCGAGGGGTGGACCGCCCGGGACGTGGTCCGCCACGTCGTGGACACCCAGGGCATGTTCCTCCGCCTGGTCGGCCGGGACCTGGGGGACATCCCGTCGGTGGACGCGGACCCGGCCGCGTCCTGGGACGCGGCCCGCGCGGTGGTCCGGGCCGACCTGGACGACCCGGAGCTCGCGGACGCCGGGTACGACGGGTACTTCGGACCGACGACGTTCGCGCGCTCCGTCGACCGGTTCCTCTCCTTCGACCTGGTCGTGCACCGCTGGGACCTGGCCCGCGCGGCGGGGCTGGACGACCGGCTGGACCCGGAGGACGTGCGGTGGGCGCACGGGAACACCGCCGAGTTCGGCGACAGCATGCGCGGCAACGGCGTCTGCGGCCCCGAGCTCACCCCGCCGGAGGGCGCGGACGCCCAGACGCGGTTCCTCGCCTTCGTCGGGCGCCGGGCCTGGTAGGCGCACGGGAGCGGACCGGGGTCCGGGAACGGCCGAGGGCCACGGGGGCGAACCCGTGGCCCTCGTCCCCGGCGGGCCGCGTGCGGCCCGCCGGTCCCGCTTCCGCCGGCCGGTACGCCGCCGGGCCGGCGCCGTACCGGATCACTCCGCCGGAGGGCCCCCTCGGGCCACCGCCGGACGGCAGGTGCCCCCTCCGGTCAGCAGGCCTGCACCCAGGAGCACTCCAGCTCGCCGCTGCCCTGGACCGGGCCGCGCATCATCCTGGCGCCCTCCGGCGCCTGGTGGCCCGCGTACTCGGCCAGGCGCACCGCGATCGCGTCCTGCACCGCGAGGGGCGCGGGACCGGAGTGGCCGTTGTTCACGATGCTGAACGCCAGCTCGCCCTCCGGCCCGGGCACGTACCCGGAGAGGGCGCTGACCCCGCTCATCGTCCCGGTCTTGGCCTCGACCACGCCCTCGGCGGCGGTACCGCGCATCCGGTTGGCGAGGGTGCCGCCGACGAACGGGTCGCTCTCGCCCGCGACCGGCAGCGAGGCGGACCAGGTCTGCGCCCAGGGGGCGGAACCCGCCTGCCCGAGCAGGTCGACGACGGTGTCCGCGGTGACCAGGTTGCCCCGCGACAGGCCGGAGCCGTCGTTGAGGACCAGGCCGGCGGTGTCCACGCCCAGGCCGGACAGCGCGTCCTCCACGCCGACGAGCCCGGCGTCCCAGGTGCCCGCGCCGGCGGTCTCCTGGCCGATGCTCTTGACCAGCATCTCGGCGTGCCCGTTGTTGCTGAACTTCATGAAGGGCACGAGGATCTCGGAGAGCTCGGCCGACGTGTGGTCGGCGAGCACCTCGGCGTCCTGCCAGTCGGCGGGGACACCGCCCAGGCCGACGTCGCCCTTCACCGTGACGCCGTTGCTCTCCAGCGCCTCCTCGAAGAGGTGGCCCGCGAGCGCGGCGGGCTCGTCGACCGTCCGCAGCGCGGTCACGGGTGCGGCGTCCGCGGGGAGCGAGCCGGTGACCGCGATGGTGTTGGTGCCCACCGGGCGGTCGATGACGAGGGTGTTGGCGCTGCCGGCGGCGCCGGTGACGGCCCGGTTGTCGAGCTCGGCGTAGCCCTCCGCGGCGCCGAGGTCCACGTCGGCGGGCTCGCCCTCCGCCGCGGGGGCCACCGAGACCTCCGTCACGCCGGTGTCGAAGCGCTCCCCGTGGGCGACCGTCAGGGCCGAGATCTGCGCCGAGTAGGCGTAGGGCTCGTCCTCGGGCCACCAGTCGTCCACGAGCCGCTCGGAGTCGAACCACGTGTCGTCGGCGTACAGGTCGCCCTTGACCGTGCGGACCCCGGAGGCCGCGACCTCGGCGGCCATGGCGTCCAGGTCCTCGGCGGAGAGCGTCGGGTCGCCCCGGCCCACCAGGTAGAGGTCCTGCACCTCTCCCCGGCGCCCGGGAGCGGACTCGGCCGCGACCTCGGTCCCGAAGGAGTGGTCGGCGCCCAGGACCTCCAGGGCGGCGGCCGCGGTGAACAGCTTCATGTTGGAGGCGGGCAGCAGCTGCTCGCCGCCGTCGCGCGAGTACAGCTCCTCGCCGGTCGCGGTGTCCACGACCACCACCCCCGACACGGCGCCCTCCAGGGCGGGGTCCTCCAGGATGGCGTCGATGTCCTCGCGCAGTTCGGTCAGGCGGGCTCCGGAGGCGTCGGCGAGCGCGGGGGACGCTCCCATGAGCGTCATCGGCAGCAGGGGGATCGTGACGAGGGCGGCGGCCCTCCGGGCGCCGCCGCGCCCTCCGGTGCGGCGGGGGCGCGGGGGTTCGGGGGAGGATTGCTTCATGGGTCTCCTCGAAGGGGGCGGAAGCAACGCACCCTAGCCCAGGAACGGCCGCCGATCCAGGGTTTCACCGCGAGTCCCCGCGCGGCGGAGCGGTTTCGTCCGGGATCCGCCGCATGCCCGGAGGCGGGTCGGGGCTCCGGCGGGCCCCTGCCCCGGGGGAACGCCGTCGGGCCGGCGCCGGGGCTCCCGCCCCGCCGCCGGCCCGACGCCCCGGACGGATCAGATCAGCTCGACCACCTGGGAGTAGTGGCAGGCGTCCCGGTGCCCCGTCCCCCGGTCCAGCAGGTCCGGGGGCTCCTCCACGCACCTGACCCGCTCGGCCTCCGACAGCTCGCCCGCGAACTTCGGGCACCGGGTGCGGAACCGGCAGCCGGACGGGGGGTCGGCCGGACTGGGCACGTCGCCGGTGACGACGATCCGCTCCCTGGTCCTCTCCTTGACCGGGTCCGGCAGCGGGATGGCCGAGATCAGCGCCTGCGTGTACGGGTGCGCCGGGGCGCTGAACAGCTGATCGGTCGTGCCCGTCTCCACGATCTTGCCGAGGTACATCACGGCGACCCGGTCGGCGATGTGCCGGACCACCGACAGGTCGTGCGAGACGAACAGGTACGACAGCCCCAGCTCGTCCTGGAGGTCCTCCAGCAGGTTGATCACGCCCGCCTGGATCGACACGTCCAGGGCCGACACCGGCTCGTCCAGGATGAGCACCTTGGGGTTGAGCGCCAGGGCGCGGGCGATGCCGATGCGCTGGCGCTGGCCCCCCGAGAACTCGTGCGGGTAGCGCGAGCCGTGCTCGGGGTTGAGGCCCACCAGTTCCAGGAGTTCCTTGACCCGGGTCCTCGCGCCCTTGGCCCGGCCGTGGATCTGCAGCGGCTCCGCGACCGTGTCCGAGACCGTCATGCGCGGGTCGAGGGAGGCGAACGGGTCCTGGAAGACCAGCTGGAGGTCACGGCGCAGCGGCCGCATCTGGGCGTCCGACAGGTCGTGCAGCGGCCGCCCCATGTACCGGACGTCGCCCGACGTCCGGCGGATCAGCTGGAGCAGGAGGCGCGCCGTCGTGGACTTGCCGCAGCCCGACTCGCCGACGAGCGCGAGGGTCTCGTGCTCGCGCAGCTCCAGGGAGATCCCGGAGACCGCCTGGACCTCCCCGACCTTGCGCCGGAGGATCCCCTTGGAGCGGATCGGGAAGTTCTTGACGAGGTCGGTGGCGGTCAGCAGGACCTCGGACCCCCCGCCGGGCGCGCCGGCCCCCGTCCCGGGCTCCGCCTCCGGGGCCTTCCCTGCGGCGCCCGCCTCCGGCCGTGGCTCCCCCAGCTCGGCCGCGAGGACCTCGGCGGGCGCTTCCGCGTCCACGGAGGTGGGCCGGAAGAGGTCTTCCGGACGGACCCCGGCCAACTGCTCGCTGAAGTGGCAGGCCGACCGGTGCCGGCGCAGGGGGTCGTCCTCCTCCCCCGCGCCGGGGGCCCCGATGTCCGCCGGCTCCGCGAGCTCGGGCACCTCCTCCTGGCAGATGTCCTGCGCCATCGGGCAGCGCGGCGCGAACGCGCACCCGCGCGGGAGGTTGAGCAGGGAGGGGGGCGTCCCCAGGATGGGGGTGAGCCGTTCGTGCCGCCCCCCGTCCAGCCGGGGCACCGACCCCAGCAGGCCGAGGGCGTAGGGCATGCGCGGACGGTAGAAGACGTCCTCGACCGTGCCCGTCTCCACCAGGCGGCCCGCGTACATGACGGCCACCCGGTCCACGTGTCCCGCGACCACGCCGAGGTCGTGGGTGATGAGCACGAGGGCGGCGCCGGTCTCCCGGCGGGCCGCCTCCAGCGCCTCCAGCACCTGGGCCTGGACCGTCACGTCCAGCGCGGTCGTGGGCTCGTCGGCGATGATGACGTCGGGGTCGTTGGCCATCGCGATGGCGATGACCACCCGCTGGCGCATACCGCCGGACAGCTCGTGCGGGTACTGGTCGACCCGGCGCTCGGGGTTGGGGATGCCGACCTTGTCGAGGAGTTCGACGGCGCGCTCCCGCGCCTGCTTCTTGGTCACGTCCCGGTGGGTGAGCACGGCCTCGGCGATCTGGTAGCCGATCGTGTACACCGGGTTCAGCGAGGTGAGGGGGTCCTGGAAGATCATCGCGATCTTCTCGCCGCGGATCCTGCTGATCGCGGCGTCGCCGAGCCCGATGACCTCCTGGTCGAGGACCCTGGCCGATCCCGTCACCCTGGCGGTCCTGGGCAGCAGGCCCATGATCGCCATCGAGGTCACCGACTTGCCCGAGCCGGACTCCCCGACGATGCCCAGCGCCTCGCCGCGGCGGACCTGGTAGGTGACGCCGCGCACGGCGTCCAGGGGGCCGTCCTCGGACGAGAAGGTGACGCTGAGGTCCCGGACGTCCAGGACGACATCGTGCCCCGCGGTCGGGACGGGGCCGTCGCTCATGTGTTCGGTCGTGGTCATCGCCGCACCATCGTCTGTCGTGGGTCGAGTGCGTCCCGGAGTCCGTCACCGATGAAGTTGATCGTCAGGCAGATCATGACGATCAGGATGCCGGGCGGGTAGAACAGCCAGGGCCGGGTGAAGGCCGCGGTCCTGGATCCCTCCACCATCTTCCCGAGGGAGATGTCCGGCGGCTGGATGCCGAACCCGATGAAGGAGAGCGCGGCCTCGGTGAGGACCGCCACCGCCACCAGCAGGGTCGCGGCCACGATGATCGGCCCGGCCGCGTTGGGCAGCAGGTGGCGGAAGATGATCCGCGAGGCCCTGGCCCCCACCGCCCTGGCCGCCTCGATGAACTCCTGTTCGCGCAGGGAGAGCACCACGCCGCGGACCACGCGGGCGATGGTGGCCCAGGAGAACAGGCACATGATGAGCGCCACCGCGTACCAGGTGGTCCCGCCCCGGACGTTGCCGTTGATCGCCGCCACGGCGACGATGAGCGGCACGATGAGGAACACGTCGACGACGCGCATCATGATCGCGTCGACCCTGCCGCGGTAGTAGCCCGCGACCGCGCCCCAGACCGAGCCGATCACGGTCGACAGGACCGCGACGGTGAGGGCGACCTTGAGGGACTGCTGGGTGCCGCGCATCGTCTGCGCGAACACGTCGTTGCCCTGGTTGGTGGTGCCGAAGGGGTGCTGCAGGCTCGGCGGCTGGTTGCCGAGGATGTCCCGGCTGACGGTGTGGTCCCACGGCCACACGAAGGGTCCGACGAAGGCGAACGCCGTGATCAGGCCCAGGAAGACCAGGCTGACCATCGCCGCCCGGTGCCGGCGGAACCGGCGCCAGACCATCCGGACCTGGCTCAGCTCCTCCCCCCGGTTGACGTCGCCTCCGGCGGGTAGCCCGGCGGGGCCCTTCCCGCTCGCCGTACGGCTGTCGATGTCACTCATAGCGGATCCTCGGGTCGAGAACGCCGTACAGGATGTCGGCGATGAGGTTGGCGACGACGACGAGGGTGCCGCTGAGCATCAGCCAGGACATGAGCGCGAACGCGTCCTGTGCCCTGACCGCCTCGATGAAGAAGTACCCGAGACCGCGCCACTGGAAGATGGTCTCGGTGATCACCACGCCCTCGATGATGCCGACGAAGCCGATGGTGGCGACGGTGACCAGGGGGATCAGCGCGGTGCGCAGCGCGTGCCGCCTGACGACCACGCTGTTGCGCACGCCCTTGGACCTGGCGAGGCGCACGTAGTCGCTGTTGAGCACCTCCAGCATCGACGTGCGCTGGTAGCGGCTCCACGCCGCGTAGCTGGTCAGCATCAGGGTGATGGTGGGGAGCACGAGGTGACCGGCGGAGTCGAGGAAGTACTCCCAGTTGGTCATGTTGCCCACCCGGGCCGAGTTCGCCCCGATGGTGAAGAAGAACGAGGTGCCCGTGGACTGGTTGAAGACCAGCCCGCCCTCCCGGATCAGCGCGCCCAGCCAGAACGTCGGCATGGCGAGGGCGAGGAACCCGATGAAGGTGAGGGTGTAGTCCAGCTTGGAGTACTGGCGCATGGCGCTGACGACGCCGGAGATGACCGCCAGTCCGAGGGCGAAGACGAGGGCTGCGGAGACGAGGCGGAGGGTGACGGAGATGCCGGAGGCGAGCTGTTCGCCGATGTCGAAGGCGCCGCCCCGGACCGAGGGTCCGAACTCGCCCTGGAGCAGGCCGATGTCTCCGTTGCCGCCGATCCCCGTCATCCAGAGCCAGTACCGTTCCGGGGTCGACCGGTCCAGGTAGTAGCGGGCCTCCGCGGCGGCGATGGCCTCCTCGCTGGGCGGCGGCTGCGCGAGGCGCATGTCCGCCAGCGGGTCGCCGCTGAGATCGACCATGAGGAACACGAGAACCGACGCCGCCAGGAGCACTGGGATCGCCACGGCGAGGCGACGCGCGGTGTATACGAGCATGGGAAGGTCCTTCGGTGAGCGCTCCCGGAACGGGGAGGCGGCCCCGCCCGCCGCGGGGGACGGCGGGCGGGGCCCGCCCGGGCCGGGCCGCCGCCGGGACTCTCGTCCCGTCGGCGGTCACCGGTCCGGGCGCGTCTCCCCGCTGTTCGGCACGGAGCGATGCGGGCCGGGAGGTGCGCTAGTTGACCGCGGTCCACTCGTGCTGGTTCCACTGGGCTCGGCGCGACTGGGTGTTGTTGTCCGTGACGTTGCCGAGGTAGTTGGTGTCGTAGAAGTAGAACGACGGGGTGTCCACGAACGGCAGGACGTAGGCCTCCTCGGCCACGAGCGCGGCGGCCTCGTTGGCGAACACGGCGGCCTCCTCGGAGGTGGCGACGTTCTGCGCCTGCTCCGTGAGCTCGTCGACCTCGGGGACGTCCAGCTTGCCGTGGTTGCTCAGGCTCGTGCTGTGCCAGTAGTTGTAGGGCGTGCTGGCGAAGGCCGGGGTGGTGCTCCAGCCGTAGATCATCAGGTCGAAGTCCTGCTCGGCGAGGGTGCCGCCCAGGTCGTCGGTGGTCTCGATCTCGGCGGTGACGCCGATCTCGGCCAGGTCGGCCTGGATCAGCTCGGCGATGATCTCGCGGGCGACGTGGCCGGCGGTGTAGCGCAGGCGCAGGGCCGGGACCGCCTCGCCGTCGAGTTCGAGTGTGTCGCCGTTGAGCTCGTAGCCGGCCTCCTCCAGGAGCTCCAGGGCGGCCTCGGTGTCACCGGTGCCCTGCCCGGTGGGGGTGATGACGTCCTCGTGGTACTCGCTCGAGGAGGAGAAGATGTGGTTCGTGCGGGGCTCGACCTCGGGGAACTTCTCGCCGTAGGTGCGGGTCGCGATGTTCTGGACGTCGATGGCGGTGAAGATGCCCTGGCGCAGCGCCCGGTCGGACAGCGCCTCGTTGTCCAGGTTGACGTCGAGGTGCTCCCAGCTGCCGCCGGACTCGATGCCGAACTCGACGTCGGGGGCGTCCTCGAGCTGCGTGATGACGTCGTCGGACCAGGAGGCCGGGGAGCCGCCCTGGACCTCGCCGTTGGTCAGCGCCGGGACCCAGCTGCCCTCCTCGGTGTTGACCTGCTGGATGATCTCCTGGATCTCCGGGGCCGGGCCGTAGTACTCCTCGTTGACGGTCTTGACGATCCGCCCGTCGAGCTCGGGGGTGCCCTCGAAGATGTACGGGCCGCCGGAGACGGTCACGGGGTTCTCGTTGAACCAGTGGGAGGACTCCAGCATGCCCTCGGGGGTGTCGAGGTCGAAGCCCTCGGCCTCGGCGAGGTGCGACGGGTACAGGCCGTCCATGCCGAAGGTGTACCACTCGGGGAACTGCGTCCCCTCCTCGATGGTCACCGTGACGGTCTTGCCGTCCTCGGAGCCCTCGACGCTCTCGATCAGCACGTCCACGTCGGATCCGCGGGAGTTGCAGATCTCGGCGCAGAGCTCCTCCTTGCCGCTGTTCATCTTCCAGGCCCAGATGAAGTCGTCGGCGTCGATGGGCTCGCCGTCGCTCCAGTTGGCGTCCGGGTTGATCTCGTACTCCCAGACCATGGGGTCTTCGCTGAGCAGCTCGGGAGTGTTGACGATGAGGTCGGAGTTCCACTCCCACTGGCCCTCGGGGTTGTAGAACCCGGTCGGGGGCAGGACGCCGTGGAGCATCTGGATGACGTAGACCGAACCGCCCTCGGGGGCGTTGTGGTTCCAGCCGCCGCCGGCCTGGTTGACGATCCAGGTGACGGAGCTTCCATCACCGCCACCGCCACTGTCCTCGGGGGGCGAACAGGCGCCCAGCACCAGGGCAGCCGAGACGCCGACAGCGGCGGCGGCCAGCAATTTCCTACGATTCTCCATCAGTCACACCCTTGATCACTAATACGAGCCGGACCGCGCGGGTTTGTGTGGTTCACACACAGCCAGCCGAGCCTAGGCGATTAGTCGATCAGAAGACCATTGAGCGAAATGTCTGTATAGCCCTACTGGCAGATTCGTGACCCATCCGCAACCGGTTCGCGCCCATCGACCTCGGGCGTCGACACAAACCCTCAATACAGCGGTAACACGACCAGTTCACGCAGGTCAGAGGCGACTGCACACGACACACCCCGGACATCAGATTCGGACAAGCCAGAAATGAATTGCTGGACATTGATGCCAGTCAACAATGTTGACGATAAAGTAAACGACGTTTAACTACAACTTGCTCGCGCATGATTACCGAGAGAAAAGCGGACACAAGACACCAAAATCCCCATCGAGGACGAAAGACTCACTTTTCTTTCGTCGCAAACGCCACCCCCGTGGACGCCCCGGCATCTTCGAGTGATTCGTGGGATGACATGATGTTAATCAGATAAAAGCGTCAAAAGGAGCTGGTGACACCAAAGCACGCATACCCGAGACCTAACCCCTCGGCAGAGCTGTCCGAAACCACCGTTCGCATGCCCGAGGAGCCGATAGGGTCGGGAACGGCGACCGCCGTCATCCCACCGCAGCACCCAGCGAGAGAGGCATCTGCCGTGTCCGAAACAGTCCGCATGGTCTGCCCCGTAGGCCGTAAACACGTGGAGCTGTGGGCAGGTTACGCGCTGGTGGTACTCGGCGTCGTGGTGGTCGCGATCGACCCCGGGCACTGGGCCCACATCACCCTCGGCCTGCTCCTCGCCCTCGGGGGCGCCGGCCTGGCCGCGCACGGCCACATGATCAAGGCCCCCGTCCTGGAGGTCTCCGACGGCGAGTTCCGCTACCAGCGGGGCCGCTACATCGTGCGCGTCCCCTTCCACGACATCGGCTCCTACTACGTCCTGCCGGGTCGCATCCGCTCCCTGGGCCTGTGCGACTCCACCGGGCGCCCCAAGCGCTTCCCCTCGCTCCAGAGCCGCCGCGCCGCGCGCACGTACCTGCCGCTCACCGGGATGACCAGCCCCGCCAAGGTCGAGTCGTTCATGGCGGTGGCCGGCATTCCGCCGCGCAAGCGCTCCCTGACGTCCTGACCGTCCGGGTCCCCCTGGGACGACTCTGGACACATCAGACAATTACCCACCACGCGCCCCACAGACATACCGCTGCAAGCCGGTGTCATCTACCCTCGATGACGTGAAGCAGTCCAGAATCACCGCCATCCTGACCGTAGCGGGGATGCTCGCGGCCATGTGGGTTCTCGAGATCCTCGACAGCTTCGTCCTCCGGGGAGCGCTCGACCACGGGTTCGGCCTGCGCGCCTGGAACTTCGACCAGCCCTGGACCGTGCTGACCGCGCCCTTCATGCACGGCAACCTCGAACACCTCATCGGCAACTCGCTGCCGTTCCTGGTGCTCGGCTCTCTCGTGGCGTTCAGCGGCCTGGGCCGGTTCCTGCTCACCACGCTGATCGTCATCGTCGTCAGCGGGGTCGGGGTCTGGCTGTTCAGCTCGCCCTTCTCCCTCACCGTCGGCGCCAGCGGCCTGGTGTTCGGCTACTTCGGCTACACGGTCCTGCGCGGCATCGTCGAGCGCAAGACGGTCGACATCGTCATCATGATCTGCGTGGTCGTCTTCTACGGGACGATGATCTGGGGCGTCCTCCCCCAGTACCCCGGCGTCTCCTGGCAGGCCCACCTCTTCGGCTTCCTCGGCGGCCTGCTCGCGGCGTACCTGCTCCCCAGGAGGGAGAGGGCCCGCCAGCTCAACCAGGGCTACGGCGGCGCCCAGGGCGGCTACTACGCCCCCTGACCCCCCGACGACACGAACGGGCCGCCCCCGAGGGGGCGGCCCGTTCACGCTTCCCGCCGCGGGCGCGGCGCGCGGCCTCGCGCGCCGCCGGCCCGGCGTGCTAGAACTCCAGGCCCTCGGCGGCCTCGCCCAGGGTGCGCTCCAGGAACTCCGGGTTCTCCGACAGCCAGGTGCGGGCGCCCGCCTGCGGGTCGTCGACGCCCTCTCCGACGGTCAGCACCTCCAGGGAGGCCAGCTCGTCGTCGGTCATCTCCCAGTTCCCGATCCACTCGCTGAGCTCCGGGTACTCCTCGGAGAAGCCGTCACGGCCGACCGCGTGGATCTGCTCGGCGTCGCCCATGAGGCCCTCGGGGTCCTCGAGGTCCTTCAGGTCGTGCTGCGCGTAGGCGGGGTGCGGACGCCACAGGGTGACGACGATGGGCTCCTCCTCGGCGATGGCCGAGTCCAGCTCGGCGAGCATGGCCGCGGTGGAGGACTCGACGAGCTCGAAGTCCTCGTCCAGGCCGTAGCCCGGCATCGCCTCCTCCTTGGTGACCCGGGTCAGGCCGGCGCCCGGGTCGATGCCGATGATCTGGCCGCCCAGCTCCTCGGCGTGGTCGGTCAGGTCGGCGATGCTGTTCACGTCCTCCATGTAGGTGGGGACGGTGATCGTCAGGACGGCGTTGTCGTACCAGACGCCCAGGTCCTCCAGCTGGTCGCCGTAGTCCTCCCAGTAGTCCGAGTGGGTGATCGGCAGCCAGGTGTCGAGGAACAGGTCCACGTCGCCGTTGGCGGCGCCCTGGTACATGGGGGCGACGTCGACGTCGGTGACGGTGACGTCGTAGTCCAGCTCCTCCAGGATCACCTCCCACATGGCGGTGGTGGCGATGCCCTCCTCCCAGGCGATCAGCGCGATGTTGATCTCCTTGTTGTCCCCGCCCTCGCCCTCCGCGGGGCCGGTCAGGTCCTCCCCGCCGCCACCGCAGGCGGTCAGGAGGAGTGCGGCGCTCATGCCGGCGGCGGACAGCGCGGTCATGCGCTTGGGGGTGTACATCGTGGGATTCCTTCCCTAGGTAATTCCGTGTGCGGGGCCGGGTCGGCTCAGGACGCCTGGGCGGAGGCGCGGGCCCGGGGCCCCTTGCGGGTGACGGCCGCGGTGAGGCGGTCGAGGAAGATGGCCAGGATGACCACGGCGATGCCGGCCTCGAAGCCGAGCGCGCCGTCGTTGCGCGTGATGCCCTGGTACACCTGGCTCCCCAGGCCGCCCGCGCCGACCATGCCCGCGATGACGACCATCGACAGGCCGAGCATGATGACCTGGTTGACGCCCGCCATGATGTTCGGGAGGGCCAGCGGCAGCTGGATGCCGGTGAGGATCTTGCGGCTCGGCGCACCGAACGCCTCGCCCGCCTCCACCAGCTCGCGGTCGACCTGGCGGATGCCCAGCTCGGTCAGGCGGACGCCGGGGGGCATCGCGAACACGATGGTCGCGACCACGCCCGGAACGGCGCCGATCGAGAAGAAGAAGATCGCGGGGATCAGGTAGACGAACGCGGGCAGCGTCTGCATCAGGTCGAGGACCGGCTTGGCGATCTTGCTGACCGTGTCGTTGTAGGCCGCGAGGACGCCGATGGGGATCGCGACGACGACGGCGATGGCGCTGGCCACGAGGACGAGGCCCAGGGTGTCCATGGCGTTCGTCCACTGGCCGACGGACGCGATCAGGGTGAGGGCGACGAGGGCGAACAGGCCCATCCGCCATCCGGCCACCGAGAGCGCGAGCAGGGCGAGCAGCAGGATCATCAGCAGCGACGCCGGGTTCGTGACCAGCGCCGGCAGCACGAGCCAGCCCAGCACGAGGAGGACGAGCCAGCCGCCCGCGACGACGGCGGTCCGGACCCTCGTCGACCGGCCCGTCAGGCCCAGCACGGTGACGGCGATCAGGAACAGCAGCGAGATGCACAGGTAGGCGTCCACGTACTGCTGGTCGAAGAGCGTCATCGCCCACCCGAAGAACGGGCGTCCGAGGAGGTTCACGACGGTGTCGCCGAAGCCGAACTGCCCCTGGAGGACGTAGAGCAGCGAGACGGCGCCGACGATCACGGTCAGCGGCAGCCGCCGGGTCCTCAGCAGCGGGGCCGCGACGATGACCGCGGCGATGAACGCGAGCTGGCCCGCACCCGGTTCGACGAAGAACCCGGACAGGGCGTCGACCGCCCAGCGGATGAACGCGCCGAGCGCGTCGAAGAAGAGGCCGAAGTTGGACTTGAGCCAGCTGTTGAACGCCTCGAAGCCCTCGCCGATCGGCAGGCTCGGTGGGAACTCCACGGGTGTCACGGGGTCTCCTTCCCCGCCGCGAGGGCGGCGAGCACGGAGTTGCGCGTCACCGTGCCGAGGACGCTGCCGTCCTCGGCCACCACGCGGAGGCGTTCGGCGGTGGTCATGTCGGCGTACAGGTCGGCCACCGGCGTGCTCGCGGCGACCTGCGGCGCGGACGCGTCGGCCTCGGAGGCGTCGGCGTCCAGGACGGAGGACGCGGTGAGCACGCGGGTCCGGTCGACGTCCTCGATGAACCGCTCGACGTAGTCGTTGGCGGGCTCGCTGAGGATCTCCTGCGCGGTACCGATCTGGGCGACGCGTCCGTCGCGGAGCACGCAGATCCTGTCGCCGAGGCGCATCGCCTCGTTGAGGTCGTGCGTGATGAAGACGATGGTCTTGCCCAGACTCTCCTGGAGTTCCAGGAGCTGGGTCTGCATGTCCCGCCGGATGAGCGGGTCGAGGGCGCTGAACGCCTCGTCCATGAGGATGATGTCGGTGTCCGCGGCCAGTGCCCTGGCCAGGCCCACGCGCTGCTGCATGCCTCCGGAGAGCTGTTCGGGGAGCTTGTCCTCCCAGCCGCCCAGACCCACCAGTTCGAGGGTCTCCCGCGCCTTGCGGCCGCGCTCGGCACGCGGGACCCCGCGGAGCTCCAGGCCGTAGGCGGCGTTCTCGAGAACCGTGCGGTGGGGCAGGAGCGCGAAGTGCTGGAAGACCATGCTGATCTTCTCGCCCCGGAGGTTCAGGAGTTCCTTCCTGCTCAGGGCGGTGATGTCCACGCCGCCGACCTCGACCGTCCCCGCGGTGGGTTCCAGGAGGCCGTTGAGCATCCGGATCAGGGTCGACTTCCCTGATCCGGACAGGCCCATGACGACGAAGATCTCGCCCGGTTCGACCTCGAAGGACACGTCGATGACGGCTGCCGTCACGTCGAGGTCGGCGATGGTGTCACGGTGGCTGCCGTCCTGGAGCCGCTCGACGGCGGCTCCGGACTGTTTCCCGAACACCTTGTACAAGTGGTCTGCGCGTACTGCTGGCACGGTCTCCTCTATGGGGCTGTCCTGGCCGCGAGGCACACCAGGGCATACTCAGCCCCACTGCCGACCCGCGGTTCCCGCAGGTAGCTGGCTTGCGCAGGGCCCCCATGCGCCCCCTGGTCGGGGCGGTACCGCTACCTGGTTCACGTCGGGTGCAAACCCTACAGAGATACGTACGCACAGTTCAGACGGTTGGTAACCGGCAAATAACATGTTTAACCGACATAAAAACCGTCCGCCGACCTATGACACCGGATGTCGGCACCGCAAGACGTCTATATGTGATCTATGCCACTCTGCTTTTCATGGTGACCCTTGTCACATATACGAGACAGATGCGTCGCGCGACGGTACGTGTCGATTCATAACCGTAACGTAAGCGTCCGGCCGATTCCAGAGCCGCCGCCGGTCAGGAGGCGTCGGGGCTGATGGGCGTGCGGACGAAGTTCTGGTGGGACCTGGACGGCGTCGGACCGCGCTGCCCCTGGTACCGGGAGCCGTAGCCCGCGGAGCCGTACGGGCGCTCCGCCGGGGAGGACAGGCGGAACATGCAGAGCTGGCCGATCTTCATGCCCGGGTACAGCTTGATCGGCAGGGTCGCCACGTTCGACAGTTCGAGGGTGACGTGCCCCGAGAAGCCCGGGTCGATGAAGCCGGCGGTGGAGTGCGTGAGGAGGCCGAGGCGGCCCAGGGAGCTCTTGCCCTCCAGCCGGCTCGCGATGTCCACCGGCAGGCTGACCACCTCGTAGGTGGACGCCAGCACGAACTCGCCCGGGTGGAGGATGAACGCCTCCTCCCCGTCGGTCTCGACCAGGCGGGTGAGGTCGGGCTGTTCGACCGAGGGGTCGATGTGGGGGTACTTGTGGTTCTCGAAGACCCTGAAGAAACGGTCCAGCCGCACGTCGATGCTGGAGGGCTGGACGAGGCCGGGGTCGTAGGGGTCGATCCGGACCCGCCCGGCATCGATTTCGGACTTGATATCGCGATCGGAGAGCAGCACGGTCCGAACCTACCGCCTGCGACAACGCACCATAGGCGGGACGGCCGGACCGCGGTTGCCGCGCCGAGTTGCCCATGGGGGGCGGAGTTGGGCTAGGATGGCGTGCGTCGACAACCGGACTTCCGGCGGTCACACGCGGATGTAGTTCAATGGCAGAACTTCAGCTTCCCAAGCTGATAGCGCGGGTTCGATTCCCGTCATCCGCTCCGTTCGAAAGACGGCCCCTGGCCTGCGAAGACCCTTCGCACACCAGGGGCCGTTTTCGCGTTTAGGGTGCACCAGCGGGTGCACGGGGCTGCGGATGACGTGCCGGGCTCCCGTCATACAGCCGGTTTCGGGGGTGCACGGTGGCACGAGGAAGGCCGCCACGACGCCCCACCGACCTTCCATCCGACAGCAGTTGGACCATGGATTGTCGCCTAGGGATGCGAACGTTGAACCATGGCGCTACGCAACCCGATCTACCTCGATGCCGACACCCTGCTCGCACACGCTGAGTACAACGACGTGCCCTTCCCACATGAGGCCGAGATCGTTGAGAAGGCGGTCAGGAAGCGATCCGGAGGCGGCAAGATCGGCATCTCCGGGTTCGGCGCCAACCTGGCCGCGGGAAGTGATGTGGAGCTGCAGTCCACCTACACCTTGGCTCCCAAAGAGAAGGCCACCGTCAGCAAGGTCATCGACGGGCTGATCCAGCGCCCTGCTGTGACCGTCTCCCCCGATGAGACCCATGCCTTGAGCAAGGATCTCGTGGTCGAACTGAACGGGCAGACGCGCATCACGGCGGCGAGTCTGGTCGGCAAGATGTTCTACGTCATGCGCATGCTGATGGACAGCACCGAAGGTGACATCGAGGCAGTCCTCGACATGAGCGCAGAGGACGACGAGGTCTCCCAAGCCCTGAAGCGGGTCTACCTGCAGAACGAGCTGCTGCCGGTTCCGGTCTTGTTGGAACTGAAGGGCTCCTCCCTCCCGATTCAGGTCTACGTGAACGTGCGGCCGGACCACTTCATCGATCAGGCCTCGGCTGACCGTGTAGAAGGAGACCTGCGGGTACTGGGCAGCGTCCGGCAGCTCATTCCCGATGGCGACGAGGGCTACTTCAGCTCGGAAGAGTGGTTGTTGCACGGTTGGGAGCACATGCTTCGCCGCACTCTGATGGCCAGCGCTGCCGAGCAGGTCAAGGAGCTCGTAGAACAACTGCCTGTGGACCTGCCAAACGAAGATGTGTACGCCTACATCTCCGGTCCCGCAGTGATCGTGGACGCAATCGCCATCTATTAGAGCAAGGCCCTTCCCTGGTGGGCGTTCGAGTCCCCGACGAGCCCCTTGTGTGGAGGGGCAGGTGAAGTCGCTGAGGGCCCCCTGGTTCGCACCGAGCCACTCACCGGAGCTGACGTAGTCGGGCCACCTGTCGTAGCACGGTGTGATCATGCGGTCATGAAATGCTTCGAAAGGCAACTGCGACGCGGCCCCGACCCCAATTTCAGCCCGCACGGGCTCGACGCGCTCCCCGAGCCCCGTCAGGTGGCCTTCCTGTGGCGGTTCGCCCGCCACGGCACCCGCGCCCAGATCGAGCCCTACATGGCCGCGTTGACGGCCCGCCCCTGCCGGGTCAACCCTTATAGGACTCCTTGGTTCGACATGTCTTGTTCCGGGTGTGATGGAGGCTGGTGTGTCCTGCGTTTTTCGGAGTCGGATTTCTGGATCCTGGGACCACGTGACCCTTGAAGGAGGGCATCGTGGGACGTCGTGGATACCCTGCCGAGTTCCGCCGCAAGGTCCTGGACCTGGTCCAGGCCGGACGCAGCGTCGCGGACGTGGCACGCGACCTGGACATCAGTACCGAGACGATCTACGCCTGGCGGCGCCAGGACCGCATCGACCGAGGCCTGGCCCCGGGCCTGACCAGCACCGAGAAGACCGAACTGGCCGTAGCCAACAAGCGCATCGCCGAGTTGGAGGCCGAACTGGCCGTCCACCGCCGGGCCAGCGAGCTGTTGGTGAAGGTGGTGCCCCCAAAAGACGGTTCGAGGCGATCGCGGTGATGGCCAACGAGGGCCATCCGGTCCAGGTCGCCGTCCGGGTGTTGGGGGTCTCGGAGTCGGGGTTCTACGCCTGGCGCGACCGCGGCCCTTCGGCCCGCTCGGTCCGGCATGTGCTGCTCACCGACACCATTCGCCAGATCCATGCCGCTTCCAACGGTGTGTACGGGGTGCGGCGGGTGCACGCCGAGCTGACTCTCGGACGTGGGATGCGTCTATGGCACGGAACCGTGGCGATGCTGATGTCCCGTGCGGGGCTCAAGGGAGTCGCGGGCCGTTCCAAGTGGCGGCGGGCGCGGCCGGATCTGGTCTCGGCCGACCTGGTGGACCGCCAGTTCGCTCGCCAGGGCCTGGACCAGCTCTGGGTCACCGATATCACCGAGCACCCCACCCGGGAGGGCAAGGTCTACTGCGCGGTGGTGCTGGACGTGTGTTCGCGGCGTGTGGTCGGGTGGGCGATCGATTCCTCGCCTACGGCGGCTTTGGTAACGAACGCGCTGGGGATGGCCATCGACAACCGCGAACCAAGCCCGGGGACGGTGATCCACTCCGATCATGGCGTGCAGTTCGGGTCGTGGGCCTTCACCCGTCGGGCCAAGGAGTCCGGGCTGGTGCCCTCGATGGGATCGTTCGGGGACTGCTACGACAATGCCGTCATCGAGTCGTTCTGGTCGCGGATGCAGGTCGAACTCTTGGATCGGCGCAGGTGGCGAACCAGACTTGAGCTGGCCAACGCGATCTTCGAGTACCTGGAGATCTTCCACAACCGGCAACGGCGGCATTCGGCGATCGGCTGGCTGACACCCGTAGAGTTCGAGAAGAGACAACCGAGCACCGTGGCCTGAGAATCCAGAAAGACGGCTCCATCGAAGCCGGTACATGCCAGAGCCTCCAATAAAACCGGCACGAGACACTCGGACGCCACCCCCTGGGTGCGGTTCTTCCACGAAGCCGACCTGGACGCCCTGTCGGGGGTCGTCAACGCCGCGCTTCCCACGCCCTCTCCCCGCGCGTACACGGCCACGACCGAGCACCTGTACCGGGCCGTGGACGCCCGCAGCCCCGCCATGGGCCGTAGCCGGGCCTTCGAACTGACAACCCTGGCCACCGCCCACATCGTCAACGGCGACCCCGATCAGGGAGTGCGCATCGGTCGCCAGGCCGTCGACCTCGCCCGGCAGGTCCGCTCGGTGCGCGTGATCGACCGCCTGGCCCCGTTGCAGCAGGCCGCCCAGGCCTACCGGACCCGGGGTGAGACAGCGGACCTGGCCGCCGAGATTGCTACTCTTCGCACATCATGAGCACCATCCCCGCCTCCACCAGCCCCCGGTTCGCCCTCACCAGAGACCGCGTCCACGACGTCCTCGCCGCTTTGTGCGAGGAAGCCGGACTGGGCGCCAAGGCGGCCGATTACGCCGAGCTGATCAAGTTCACCAACAACGCCGTCTACCGCCTCCCACGCGCGAGACTGGTGGTGCGCATCGCCGGTTCGGCGACCGTGGTCGAACGCGTCCCCGTAGTCATCCGGGCGGCACGATGGCTCGCCCACCATGACGCCCCCGCAGTGCGTTTGGCCGAGGACATCTCCCAGCCCGTCCAGGCCGGCGGAGCCACGGCGACCTTCTGGCACCTGGTGCCCTCCACCGGCCCCGAACCGACCGGTACCGACCTCAAACACCTCCACGCCCTGCCAGCCCCGGATCTCGCCCTGCCGTCGTGGGAGCCGTTCGAGCGGATCCGCAGCCGCATCACGGACGCCGAAGGACTGGCCGACGTCGACCGGAGTTTCCTCATTAGGCGCACCGACCAACTAGAGGCCCAGGTCCAGGACCTGGAGTTCGAGCTTCCCGCTGGGGTGATCCACGGCGACCCGTTCCTGGGTAACCTCATCTCCGGCCCTGACGGTCCGGTGATCTGCGACTTCGACAGCCTCAGTCATGGTCCTCGGGAATGGGACCTGGTGCCTGCAGCGGTGGGCAAGGTCCGCATGGACTACGCCCAGGATCCCCACACCCCGCTCGCAGAGGAGTACGGCTATGACGTGCTGGGCTGGCCCGGGTTCCCCGTCCTGCGCCAGGTTCGCGAACTCAAGCTCGTCACCAGCGTCCTACCAGTCCTGAACACCAACCCCGGCCTGCGCGCCCAATGGCGCCACCGACTCGACACCCTGCAGCACGGCGACACCACCACACGCTGGAGCACCTACAGGTAACCGTCACCGGTCTCGTCGGGCGATGGAGGCGGTCTCGGCACACACCATCGCCCCGGCAAGGACGGGCCCCGGCTGCACGGCGGATCGCCAAGCAGAACGGCCTGCGCGTCGTCATCGAGACGGGGGAAGGCCAGGAGGCCGTGGTCCTGGCCGAGGAGGACGTCCAACGGCCGCTGAGCGAGGCCGTGGACAAGGCTCTTTCCTCCCTCGGGCAGCCGACAGAGAAGGCGGATGTGTACCTCAAGGCCGGACGCAAGGTCGCCCGCATCGAACGCTCGAAGCAGTGAGCGGGAACTAACCAGTGCTGGGAAGCCTCAGTGCTGTGCGGCACCGAGGCCGGCGCTTCTTGTGGGGTTCGGCACCAGGCCGAGATGAGAGCCTTCTTACAAGGCTCTGTCATCGGGAACCCCATGTCCGCGGTCGGCCCGAAGCTGGCACAGGCAGCACCAGCTTCAGTAGTACCCACAGAGCGTCAGCAACAACCTCTCCGTTCACTGGAGTGCCAGGAGGCGACCCCGACACATGCCAAAATCTCCACCACATTCTGTACAAGACAGCCACTGCTACCGTCTCTGTAGGAGGTGAGGATGGGTCTGAACGAGGCGGATACTCGTGCCAAACTGATCGATCCCAAGCTTGTCGCGGCGGGCTGGTCTGAAGCGGTGATTGAGCGCGAGTTCACGTATAAGCGTGGTCGGGTTCGGCTGGTCGGCGAGCAAAGCATCCGCGACCAGCCGCAGTTCTGCGACTACGTGCTGCGCGACGGAGCACGTGGGCCAATCCTTGCCATCGTCGAGGCCAAAGACGAGGAGCACAGCCCCTCGGACGGACTACAGCAGGCGCTCGGGTATGCCGTCGACCTAGGTGTATATTTCGCTTACTCCTCGAACGGTCACGGCATCGTGGAGCACGACCGCCTCAACGACACAGTGCGTGTACTTAAGGCGTTCCCCTCAAGCGACGAACTCCGCAAGCGACTGGCAGCAGGCCGACAGACACGTGGTCCGGTCATCGTGAACCCGCGCGGCGAAGAGGTTACCAATCCGATCATTCAACCTGCGTGGCCGTCCCCGACCGGAGGTATGCGCTGGTATCAGGAGCGCGCTGTCACAGCCACCCTTGAAGAGATGATCGAGGGAAAACGTCGAGCGCTGCTGTCCCTCGCCACCGGGACAGGCAAGACGTACATTGCTTTCAATCTAGCATGGAAGCTGCTGAAAAGCGGCTACGCCAAGCGTGTCCTCTTCCTTGCCGACCGGGTGTCGCTCCGCGACCAGGCGTTCAACGAGTTCGGCCCTTTTGAAGAGTCGCGTGGGGTCGTCGTGGGTGAGCCACCGCTCGCCCGTGACGTCCACTTCGCGATCTACCAGACGCTGTATGTCCGCGGCGAGGACGGCAAGCGGCTCTACGAGCGCTATCCTTCTGACTTCTTCGATCTCGTCATCGTCGACGAATGCCACCGCTCTGGCTACGGGGACTGGCAGGTTATCCTCGACCACTTCTCCCATGCGTTCCATCTGGGAATGACGGCGACACCGAAGCGCACAGACAACATCGACACGTATGAGTTCTTCGCTGGCGAGAACCGTAACTCTGATGGCAACCCTATGCCAGTGTTCGAGTACTCGCTTGGGCGCGGGATCGATGATGGCTTCCTCGCTACTTACCGGGTACGGCAGGTTCGCACAAACATCGACCAGTCCGGACTGCGCATCGGAGAAGAAGTCGAGCAGGGTGCGGACCTGATCGTGCCCGAAGGTACTGAAGTCAAGGACATTTATACGTCGAGTGAGTTTGAGCGCGCCATCGTGGTCGAGGATCGGACACGCGTCCTGTGCGAGCATCTCGCAGGCCTCCTACGCCAGTGGGGGCCGAACGAGAAGACCATGGTGTTCTGCGTCACCATGGAGCACGCCGCCAACGTTCGCGACCACATGCAGAACTTGCTTGGTCCCGAGACGGGTAAAGAACACTATGCGGTTCGGGTCGTGAGCGAAGAGCCTGCGGCCCAGGCGTTGCTCGAGGAGTTCCAGCTGTCGTCCAGCACTCAGCCGATGCTCGCGACCACGGTCGACCTGCTCACCACGGGAGTCAACGTCCCTGCATGTCGGAACATTGTGTTCATGAAGCCGATCAGCTCACCGACTGTCTTCAGGCAAATTCTCGGGCGTGGAAGCCGTCTCGATGCGGCGACCGGCAAGGAATTCTTTCGCATCATCGACTACACCGGTGCGACCCGCCTACTCGATGAATGGGATCTGCCCCCGAGCGGGCATCGTGCATTGCCCGAAAAGGGTGCTGGTGTCCTCGTTGGCAAAGTCGTGACCCACGATTCGGGCGAGCCGATCAAAGACTCCGCTATCGTCGTGCGCGGGGGTATGCGTACGCTCGCTGAGGCTCAGTCTGACGGGCACGGCCTCTTCCATGTCGCGGAACTACCCGAGGCAACGCTCACGGTCGACGTCGCCGCAAAAGGTTACACAAGGAGGAGGACGCGCGTCCCCGTGTCCGCGGAGCCGATTGAGGTTGTCATCGCGCTCCGACAGCCTCAGGAAGGTACTGGGAAGCTCACGATCAACGGCACCACGGTGAATATCGCCGAGGAAACGGACTTGACTCTCGGGAGCGGTGAAGAGCTCACCGTCCAGCAGTACATCGATCGTGCGGGAGAGCAGATCCGCACCGTGGCAGTCAACGTCAACACGCTCTCTCAACTATGGCGTGACCCAACGAAGCGTGCAGCGCTCCGCGAGCAACTCGCCGCTGGCAACGCTGACCCGGCGGTGCTTAGCGTGCTCCTGGAAAGGCCCGACGCCGACGAATATGACCTCCTGGCGTTCGCTGGATATCAGACAGAGATTCGCTCGAGGGAGGAAAGAGCTCGACAATTCGAGCAGGTCGGCTCCGACTTCCTATCGGAATTCACCGACGTGCAACGCCAGGTCGTATCTTTGCTCATCGACAAGTACCGCCTGGCAGGAATCGAGGAAATCGCGAGCGCGGAGGTTTTCTCGCTTTCACCCTTCGTTGAACAGTTCAGCGGAGCCCGGGGAATCATCAAGATCTTCGGCAGCGTTTCCGCAGTGAAGAACCTACTCCGTGACTTGCAGGAACATCTATACAAAAGCAATGGGGAGTCTGCCGCATGACCGATGAATCCAAGCTCCGGGGGCTCATCAAGGGTGCGTCGGATCGCATGCGCTCCGATGACAACACTAAGGGTTACCTGTCGTACCTTGAGCAGCTCACCTGGCTTCTCTTTCTCAAGCAGTATGACGCACTGGAGGACGACCGCGAAGCAGTCGCCATGATTGACGGCACCAGGTACGAGCGAGTGATCGCCGACGACTACCGCTGGTCAGCATGGGCTAATTCCGACCTTACAGGCGGCCCTCTTATTTCCTTCGTTTCCAATAAGCTCCTTCCGCACCTGAAGCAGCTCTCGGGGTCCCGGCGCGCCGAGCGTGTTGCCGCGCTTTTCCAAGCAGTGACAGTTGTCATGAAGAGTGGCTACACACTGCGTGAAGTAATTGACAAAGTCGACCAAATAGACTTCCACGCACTGACTGACGCTCACACTATGTCGGTGGTATACGAGTCGTTGCTGGCCCAGGCCACCGATGCTGGATGGTCAGGCGAATTCTATACGCCCCGCCCGATTGTCGACGCCATGGTTGCGATCGTGCAGCCGAAACTGGGTCAGACCGTGTATGACCCATGTGCGGGTTCGTGCGGCTTCCTAGTGTCAGCACACGAGGTCCTCCGTGAGCAAGCACGCACCACAGCTGAGACGGAGCTACTTCGCTCCGGCACATTTTTCGCCCAGGAGTCGGGCGCCCTGGCTCACTTCGTCGGCACGGTTAATCTACTGCTCCACGGTATCGATGACCCGCAGGCCGTGCGACGGAACACGTTGGAGCAGGATATCCGTTCCATTGCACCCGACGAACAGCGCGATCTCATCTTCACAAACCCGCCATTCGGCGGCGAAGAGAACTCACAGGTGCAGCAGAATTTTCCTGCTCGGTCAGACGCAACGGAACTGTTGTTTCTCCAGCACTGCATGGCCAAGCTCGCCATGGGAGGCACCTGCGCCATCGTCGTCCCTGACGGCATCCTCTTTCGAACGGATCAGGCGTTCCTTAGCGTCCGTCGCCGCCTGCTTAACGAGTTCAGCGTCGAAGGAATCATTCGACTCCCGAGTGGGGTTTTTATCAACGCTCCGGGTGCGCGAACGAATCTACTCATCTTCCGGCGCACGGGTAAGCCGACGACGTCAGTGCGTTTCTACCTCGTACGACCTCCGAAGGGAAAGCCAGGCTTCTCGAAGACCCTGCCGCTAACACGCGACCGCCTCGCACTGGCCATTGCTTGGGTGCGAGACGGCGAGCCCTCAGCGCACTCCTGGACGGCAAGCTATGACGAGATTGTCGCGAACGGGTACGACCTCAATGTACGACCACGGCTCGAGGCCGAGGGTGGCCACGTCGCCGACCCGCTCGACCTGGTTGACCACCTGCGAAGCCAGGTTGGAGTCGTGATCGAGACCGCTGGGCGATGGAAGCAAGCGCTCGACCAGCTCCAGAGTTTCAGGGTTGGCGATCGGGTCAAGCTCGGCAATTTCATCGAGGAGCGTGGCGAGCGGGCAGGTGTTAACCCGGTAGACAATCTCGTCGGGGTCACGAACTCCGGCGGTTTCGGCGAATTCAAGGGGGCAGCATCTGCAGATCGGTCGCGGTATCGACGCATCGAAGTGGGTGACTTCGTCTATAACCCAATGCGTGTCAACGTGGGATCACTGGCCTATTGCCGGACGACGATCGAGGAGGGTTGGGTCTCTCCCGAATATGTCGTGTTCCGCCTCAAGGACAACGCCCCGTTTAGTCCCGACTATTTGCTGTTCTACCTGACAAGTCAGGCAGGTCTTGACGAGATCAACCGCAATGTCCGAGGCGGGGTTCGAGCGCGTCTCTACTACGCCAACCTCAGCAACCTCGAGGTGCCTGTTCCCGCCGAAGCGGCTCAGTGGGACGAGTTCCTCGAAACAATGGCTGTGTTGCGCGGTGTGACGACCAAGGCGGCTGGCACCGCAGCGGCGTCTGATCTTGCAGCAACACTGTTCTCGGGAAGCTAGATCAGTGAGAAAGTCCTAGGGCGTGTTCGGCGGATCATTCCGCCTCGCGGCCGCCAGACTGCCTCTCGCTGCGCCGCCTTCGCTTGGACAGCCAACCCCGGGCTGACCTGCGCTTGTCGTCTTGCGAGAGATTGCCTGGCGGCCGCTCGTGTCTTTCGGCGCTAGCGCCGAACCGACCGGAAGTATCCGCCGAACACGCCCTAGTACTCAGCTTGAACTCGTGATGTCTGCTGGTGTGGCCGTGTCGGGTTCCATGGTCAGACCGGTCGGCGGCAGACAGCCGTCGATCAGGTGGGGCCGGTATGGGATCTTCTTCAGTTTCCGCTTGACCACCCGGGTCAGATGCGCCAGATCAGCGGCGGCGAAATCGGCCAGATACCGTGTGAGCAGCGACCAGACCCCCTCGGCCGGGTTCAACTCCGGCGCGTAGCGGGGCAGCTGGACGATGCGCAGCCAGTCCTGATGCTCGGCGGCGAAGTCGGTCAGCTCGCGGGTCAGATGCACATTCAGGTTGTCCCAGCACCACACCACCGGGGCGCCCGACCGCAAATGGGTCATGCGGTACCGGCGCCAGGAGAACGCCTTGGGCTCGCCCCAGCGGCCGCGGTAGAGGTGCAGGACGTAGAAGAAGCGTGAGCGGTCACCGGGCCGGTAACAGAGCACACCGGCCACGTTGACCCTGCCCGTGCCCCGGCCCCGCACCCGCACCAGGGGCCGCCGCCCGCGCGGGGCCCAGGTGCGCCCCCGGGGCGGCCTCAGCCGCTGCCCCGCCTCGTCCTCGAATCAGACATAGGCGCCCAGGTCGGCCGCGGTCTTTTTACCTGCGGCCATACCCGGGCCTTCCAGACCTCGATCTCCTCATCGTCGCGTTCCAGCGCCCGCCGCACGGGTATCTGCGCGGACCAGCCGTGCCGGCGCAGCAGCTTCCACACGCCCTGGACGGTGTAGCCGGTGTGGAACATCCGGCCAATCAGCAGCTTGACGCGGTTGAGCGTCCACCCCTGGGACTCATCGCTCCAGCCGTGCGCGAGCGGGCCGCGCTCCAGCTCCCTTTCCAGCCGCTCCCACTGCCCGGGGCTCAACCGCTCGGTCGAGACCGGACCCGCCGAGCGCAGCGCGTGGGCACCGCCTTGTTCCCACGCGTGCCGCCAGCGCCTCACCGACCGCTCGGTCACCCGTAGCCGCCTGGCGATGGCCTCGGTCTTCTCACCGCGCGCGAAGTGCTCGGCCGCGTCCATCCGCAACCGTTCTCGCCGTTCTTGTTCCTGAGGCGTCAGACCGCCCCCTTGCGCGTACCTCATGAGGACGTCGTACCTCGGTGGTCGGCCGCTGTCACCAGGTACCGGACATCACGAGTTCAAGCTGAGTACCCACAGCCCAGCGCAGGCATCATCGACTCGCAGAGTCTTCAAGGTTACCGACCGAGGCATAGCTCTGACGGCACCAAAAAGGCCAACGGGATCAAGCGCTACCTGCTGCTCGGCACCTTGGGCACCGTTCTTGCGTCATGCACGAGCCGGTAAAATTTAGGATTTACTCTTAAAGTCATCATCTTCTTTTTCGGAATCAGCAATGGATTAGTCGCTGGACTCTACAAACCGAGCGGACATCTCAACATGCCATTCAGCACGGGCGACGAGTTCATCGAAAGTGATAACTTCGGGATCGTGCAGGTTTCGCCGAAACATCTCGAAGCTCCGGAACTTGTCTGACACGACCCCCCCGGCAGAACCAGTGAGTTGATCTAGAGTTCCAGCAATGACGAATGACCGAGGGCGAAGCAGGAAAGTTCCGGACGGCAGCATTTCTCCCTCATCAGAGGTGTCTTGCAGGTAGTCTCCAAGTTCACGGCAAGCCAGATGCACTGTTTGCTGAGATTGAACAACTGCACCGCTAAGCTCTTTGGAAGGATTCCAACACCCGGAGCGATATTCACTATCCACCAATTTCGTTCGATGATGCTTAATTTCAGCAAATGCGAGGGAGTGAATTACTCCAGCCGTACGAAGGAGTGCATCGGGTATCTTTCCAGGGTTTTTGATGTTTCGCCCAACAACAGTTTGTCCAAGCTTCTCGCGGTCCCAAGAAGTGAACAGTTGACCACCTAGGCCGACACCAAGGATCCATGGGTTCTTCTCAAGCGTTAATTGCCAAGCGCGCTCAGGGCCCCCGGCTTCAGCCGCAGCCAAATCAAACGTCGCCTCACTTCTAAGCCACTCTTGCATCGTCTGTACGACATTTTTCCGGTGCTTCAAAGCGATGACATCCTCAGCATCAGCGTCGGCCTCGATGAGAGCTTTGAATCGATCAGGCTCTTTGGAATAAATCCTACTAACAGCGTCAGGATCTCCAAAGAGATCTTTGATAAGCTGATCGTCGACATAAGCTGAACTTTCGCCTTCGATCGGGATCGTGCCAAGCGCTCGCAACATATCTATTAGGCGAGCCGCTTGTTCGCGGTTGAGTTCGAGGACTGTCTCAAGCTTTGATGCGCTACTGCCTGCAGGAACTTTCTGAATTCGAAGCATCCGAACCGCTCCACTTTCTCGCGCAACTTGGAGCTGTATCTGCTTGCGCCCTTTGGGAGTCTCAGAGATCACCGTATTAATCCATTCCCATTTTTCATTCTCAATAAAATTTTCTTCATCGAATACGCGATATATATAGCGCGACGGATGCCCGGCATCTCGACCAAACAGAGTTCGAAAGCTTCGACTAGCATAAGTTCTCGTGGTCAACCGCCCGGATGCATAAGTAACTTCGTTTGGCTCCCCCGGACTCTCGAATATGTATTTCGACATCTTCCACCCTTCAATAATTCCCGGTAGCGGGAACCACTCTTGCATGTCTAGCTGGCACCCGGAGGCCGGCCCAAACCACGACTCGGTCAGCAGCCGTGCGCTACACGGCTACACGCCCAAGCCGTGCGGCATGCGAGGCCAGGGTGCTCTACGAAACCATAATGATGCAGCACATGCTCATTGTGCAGGGACTTAAGTAACAAGAGTTGGCCTCGCGGCCAGTTCCGTACATGATCAATAACAGAGTGTGATCTTCTTCGATGGCATCAAAAGAGTTTTCAGGAAAAAACGTACAGAACACCCAAATCACGCCGCTGCCATCCAGGGAAAACACATCCCGCCTTGGCAACCTTGAGCCTCATGGGAGCTACCAACTTTACGACCCAGGGAGAGCCTGGGAAGGGCCAGAGCGGTGTTAGGGGCAGGCAGCGGAGCGTGATCATGTTCATCAATGAGGTTGGGGGCAGGCACTCACAGTCCTCGGCAATGCGTCAGCGCTTACCCAGCTAATCGAACTCAAGTTCGATTCTTCATCTGTGTGGCGCTTTCGCAAACCAGTCCACTTCAAGCGCAGGCACACACCACAGAACCAGATGTTCCGGGAGCCGCCCTCACTCTTCTGAACAACTTGAACGGTGATACCCACCCTGCCCAGTGCGCTCACTCCGTCAGGAACTGCCCGCTCAGACATACTGCAACCGATAGAACAGTTCCGATACCCAGGACAACAGCTCTCCTTGAGGAGCTCGTGGTGCACCCGCGAGGGTGCACCAGACGGGCAAAGGTCGTGCACCCGGAGGGTGGACGGGGGCCGGTGCAACGTGGGGGAACCTGGGACAACGGGGTGACGGGCGGCGGCGCGGCCTGGGGATTCTCGTATCTGCGCAGGTCGGCGGGCTGGCGCTGGGTGGTTCGATTCCCGTCATCCGCTCCACACGGCAGAGGCCAGGTCAGACCGGATTCCCGGTGACCTGGCCTCTCGCGTTTACAGGGGGTCCGTACGCGCCGCGTGCCCGCTACGTGCCCGATGATCAGTTCTGAGCACCCGCCGCAGGCGGACCATCACCTTCCCCCGCACGGGACCGGCGCAGCTCCTCGGTGGCCCTCTCCCCCAGCCGGTCCGCGATCTCGCGTTCGCGTTCGTCCCGCGCGTGGAGGTAGATCATCGCGACCCGCGTGCTGGAGTGCTCCATCCGCCGCATCAGCTCTCGCAGAGGCGCCCTCCCGCCCTGGCCGGGTGGCCCCTGCCTTGTCTTCCTGACCCGCGCACAGAAACCCTCGATACGAAACCGCGAAGGCTCCCAACGCCTTGCGTAAGGCTGTGGTTCGCCTGCGCCGTGCGGAACGAGGACAGACCACAGCCGCAGGCTCATTTCGTCTCGAAACGCAGATCGGTGATGGTGGACAGGTCGATGCCGTGGCGGGCGTAGACCTTGGTGGTGTTCTCGCCCGTCAGGTCCGCTTCGGCGTAGCCGAGCAGGGCCGCGACGCGCACCACCTCGGCGCGGCTGTCGGCCTCGATCTCCAGGTAGGCGGGGATACGCGGCCAGGAGTCGATCTCCAGTTGGGCGCCGTCCAGGGTGAAGCTGTGGCGGCGGTTCTCCTGATAGGCCTTGGGCGTGTATCCGAGTTTGCCCAGCAGGGCGTTGGCGGTCTCGAAGTCGCCGACCTCGGTCTCGGTCTCGCGGGTGCCGCCGATGGCGTCGGAGTCGATCTCCTTGACCGTCAGCGTGACCTGGCTGCCGGTGTCGCGCAGGCGCACCCACCGGGAGGCGTCCCCGGGTTCGATGTCGTAGACGTAGCGGCGCTGGAGCACCTCGCCCAGGTCCGTGCCGCCCTTGTCGAGAATGCGCTGGGCCACCTGGTCGACGTCGATGTCCAGGACCTTGGCCTCGTACTCGATCGCGCTCATGGCGTCGGGTTTCCTTCCGTGCTGTGTGTCGTGGTGGGAGAGAACGCGGGGGTTCGGTGGGCGGCTTCCAGCCTGTCACGGTCGGTCTGGCGAAGGCGGAGGATCTCGTCCTTGACGGGGGCGTTGAGGAAGTCCTCGATCGGCTGGCACAGGTCCATGCGTTGGAGGCACACACCCACCAGGTGGCGCCCGTGGCGGTCGCGGTACAGGCGCAGGCCGTAGAAGCCTTCCTGGCAGTCGGTGTCGTTGTTGAACCGGCATCCCTGGCAGGTGGCGGGCAGGCGTACCGATCGGATCCACTTGACGTGGATACGGCGTCGCCCGCCGTCGATGCGGTAGGCGGTGCGTGCTCCGGAGACTCCGGCGGTGAGGTGGTGGGCCTCGGCAACGGCACCACGCTGGGCCAGGAGCTGATGAATGGCATCGATGGATGTCTGCCCGTGGTCGAGTGAGTTGAGCAGCCGCACGGACAGTTCGGGGGCATAGGTGTCCAGGAGTCGGTGGACGCGGTCGGTGTGGGTGTGGTCGAGGACGACGATGTTGGCGCTGGCCCGCACCCCGTGGTCGACGCAGGCCTGGATGGAGGCGTGTAGGGCTCGGATCTTCGTGGCGGCCTTGGCGGGGTCGCGGAAGCGGGTGTGCTGGACCTGGGCGAGTTCTTCGTGTGTGGTGCCGAAGACGGAGAAGTTGACGCGGTCGAGTCCGGCCTCGGCGCAGACGGGGATCTGTCGGGCCCCGTTCTCACCGTTGGAGGTCATGCACACCCGATAGCCCTGGTCGGTGGCGAGGCGGACCAGCTCGGGCAGGCATGGGTGGAGTGTGGGTTCTCCTCCGGTGAGGTGGAGTTCGGCGAAACCCATGCTCTGGCGTAGCTGCCGCAGGACATGAGCAAAATTCTCGTCGGGCGCGATGGTGGCGGGCAAAAAGGCGGCTCCGTTGGTGGCTGCGTAGATCGACATCCGCCCCGAGGTACCGGAAGCGGTGAAAGGTCCAGGGCCGCGGTTGCGGTTGTCGACCACGACGGCTGTGCCCTCGTTGTGGCAGAAGGTGCAGGTCATGCCGCAGGCGTCGAGGATCTTCACGCGCAGGGTGGTGTCGGTGCCGATGTAGGTCGGCACGGGCTCAGGGATCGGGGGAACGTCCATGGACAGGCTCCTGTGTCGGCGCTCGCGGTGGAGCGGGGAGGTTGCGTCACAGGCGACGATCCCGTTGCGGGTACCGCTCCTCCCATTCCTGGTGGATATCCCCCTCGGAGATAATCGGGGTCGTGTCCGCGTAGACCGAAGGGGATCCATGCCTGGTCGTTCCTGGGAACAGATCACCATCCCGGCGTGGGCCTGGGGACGTCAGGAGACACAGCGGGCCCTACGCGAGCGCGACATCGCCGGCCTGCTCCGGCTGGTCCAGGCACACGGTGCGAGCCAGACACGGATCGCGTCAGTGACCGGCATCGCCCAGGGACGGGTGAGCGAGATCCTGAGCGGCAGGCGCACGGTCAGTTCGCTGCGGTTGATCGAGCGGATCGCCGACGGGATCGACATGCCCGACCCCTCACGTGTCCTGCTCGGCCTGGCACCCCGGCAGCCGTTCACGGACGCGGAGAAGTCTGTCGCTGGTGACCGCGTCGCTGCCGTCGCCCCGATGAGCGCACCGGCTCTCGATCACCAGGTGCGGGAGCGCTTGGAAGTCGTCTCAATCGACCGGACGCTCATCACCCTGTTCGAGGAACAGACACAGAACCTGCGCCTGATCGACCGGAAACTGGGCGCTCACTACCTTCTGGCGCAAAGCCAGGCCCATGTCCAGCAGATGGAGGAGCTGCTACGCCAGTCCATCCCGGGGGCCGCACGGCGCGGCCTGGCCCGCGCCTTGGCCGAAGCAGCGTCCCTGACCGGATGGCAGGCCCTCGACTCAGGACGCGCGGCGACGTCCTGGCGGTACTACGAACTCGCCAAGGCGGCGGCTCGCGAAAGCCAGGACCCCGTGATCCTGGCCCACGTGAGCGCCGAACAGATCTACGTACTGCTGGACAGCGGCCAAGCGCCGGAAGCACTCACCGTGCTCAGAGCCGCGCACAAGGACGGCGGTGGGGCGCTGCCCCCGTTGCTGCGCTCGTGGATGCGGGCCGCCGAAGGAGAAGTGCACGCATGTCTGGGACAGAAGGTGGAGTCACAGAAGGCCTTGGAACGGGCCTTCGCTCTTCTCCCCCAGCAGCCGGATGATCCCGCGTTGCCATTCCTCATGCTGGACCAGCCTCACCTGCTGCGCTGGCGGGGCCACTGCCTTGCTCGCCTCGGCGTGCCCGAGGCGATCGAGGACCTGACCCGGGCTTTGGCGGACATCGCACACCTCGGGTTGGGGCGCGCCGAGGCCGGTCTGCGCACCGACCTGGCCCTGGCCTACGCCGCCTACGGCGACCTCACCCAGGCCCGTGGACAGGCGCGACGCGCCGTCGAGCTGTCGAAGCGTTCCGGTTCGGTCCGCCAACGCGCCCGTCTTGCCCGGCTACTGGAACCTCGGGCTCTCTCAGGAGGCAAGCAGGTGGAGTAGGGCGATGAGGGTGCCTGAGCTCTGCACACGCCCTTCAGAGACCAGGGCGCGGGCCTTGGTCAGGGGAACCCACTCATAGACGCCCTCGTCGAACTCGGTCGGGTCCGCGACGAGTTCGGCGTCGCGTCCGACGAAGACGTGGTGGGGGCTGCGGACCGTGCCGATCATCGGCTCGAACGTGGCCACGTGCTCCACCGAACCGACCCGGTGCCCGGTCTCCTCCAGAGCTTCGCGAACGGCGGTCCGTTCCGGTGTCTCCTCGGGATCCAGGAGCCCGCCGGGCAGCTCCCAGCCCCATACGTCAGGCACGAACCGGTGACGGTAGCTCATCAGCACGTGCTCTGCGGTGCGGTCCAGGATCGCGATCACCGCGGCCGAGGGCAGTGTCACGGTGTGGTGCTCGAACCTGTTGCCCGAGGGTGTGGTGATGTCGGCCTTGCCCAGCCGCACCCACGGGTTGTCGTACAGGGTGCGCTCGCCGTGCACCACCCACCGGCCCTCACCGTCCTCGTCACCGCTCATGACCCGAAACTACCGCGAAGGCCTCCACACCTCCTCAGGGCTACCCTCTGGTCACAGGGCATCGATCTCCTCTCTGTGCTCGCCCTTCAGAAGAACGAGCAGGCCACGGATAGTGGTCCAGACGAGTTCGCGATCGGCCCTAGCCCGACCCCGTGCCGCCCACCGCCACACCACCCGGGCCCACCGTCAGGCACGACGCGCCGCAGAGCTGTCGGACAAGTCCGGCTCCATCCGCCAACAAACCCGGCTCGCCCGGCTCCTCCCGCAGCAAACAGCTACAGGAGGCGAGGAGACCGGCACACATCGGCGAAGCCTCGGTTGGGAGGCCCAGCGGGATGGTGGTCCTGGTCGGTTTCTCCTCATTACTGGCAAGATCCGCTGCCTGCCATGAAGCTGTCCAACCTCTGGCAGGCCTCGGCTAACGGCTGCGACACCGTTCGCCCCGAACGGTGTCGTCAAATCATCCCTGGTCGCCGGCTTCCCGGTACTGCGGACGCTGGTTGTACCCGCGCTCAGGGTTGTTTGCGCCGTGTTCGACGATCAATACGTTCTCACATCGACGGACTTCGCTGTCCGTGGCAGTCTCGGATTGCCACAGGATTTGTTTGCGAATGGTGAAGTCCTGAAGTTCGGCGCGGTCGAAGTCTCGGAAAAGGATCTCCTTCGAAGGGCTCCCGAAGTAGGTCAACCGGCTATCAGTGAGATCTGAGCCTACATAGATTTTTCCATTGGGGTAAGTGATCTTGTAAATGACCTTCATGCGGCAACGGTAACAGTCCACACTGACAAACAAGCCACAGTGCCGCTGGTCGACTGGGCACCAGTGGCACCATGGGGCTCGTACCCACATGAACCCCTGCAATTCACCTAAGCCCTGGTGCACTCAGGGCGTTCGGCGGGGTCAGGGTGTTCATACCAGAACCATGCAGGAGCGAGGCGGTGGCGCCTGTCCGCCGACATCAGAATTCCGGAGAAGTCCTGCTTACCCTCAGGAGAGACCCTTGGTTCACACCGAGACCATGGGTCGCGCCACGGCCAGCGGGCAACAACAGGGACCGCAGGCCAGGGCAGAGAAATAAAGAACATCGCTTCAGGTGAAATAAGCGCGCGGTCAACCACCAGTCGTTTCCCCCGACGCCCAAACTAATGAACTGAGGGCAATCCTCATCTCCTCCCTTCCGAACAATAACTTCACCCAGTGATTATTCGTTTCACGATGGGGTGCGCCCCGGCGGCCACGTCACCGGACGTCGATCACCTCGATGGCACCGGTGGCGGTGTTCGTGCGTCGAAGGGACACCGGGCGGATGCACGCCCCGTGGTCGTCGACGACCGGTTCGGCCTCCCCACACGCCAGGGGTTGCGCGAGTCGTTCGACCCTCGTTGACTTACCGCTGGGCGTCGGCACCGGCCCGCCCCGTATCGAAGGAGTTCGAGACGGTATGAGCGCCACACCTAACCCGGAGAGGTTCTTTCTCCCCATGGTCGCCGTCATGTTCACGCTGATGTTGGCGGTCTCGTTGCCGCTCGCACTCCTGACGAGTTGGCCCACGTGGCTCACGGCCCTCATCGGGGTCGGCGTCAGCGGTCTGACGGGCCCCTTCATCACTCGCTGGATCCTCGAGCGGCGCGAACGCGTCCGGAGCCGCCCCTCGCCGAGCGCCGGGGAATAACCCCCTGCGCACGGCGATGGCGCTCGTCGACCCACCCATCTCCGCGAACACAGGACGGGGCCCCACCGGATGAGCGTTCCCACGCCTCCATCCCGCCGACCGGTTGTCTTCACCGCTCTCCTCACCGGAGTCGGAGTGCAATGGGTGGCACTGGAATGGCTGACCGAAGGGCGTGTCAGCGGTATGGCGCTGGCCGTGACTGTGTTCTGGTCGGCGCTTCTGACCAGGGCCGTCAGCACCTACAAGCATGAACGCCGCAACGCCCCCGCGTCTCAGGCCGCCTCTCCGGCCGAGGAAGACCCTGCCCCATAGACGTCGACCACGGTGGAGACGCCGTCGTCGGAGACGTAGGAGGCTCGGCCCCGCACCGGCGCCCACGGGCAGGGCCACGAACCCGGCCACCAGGTCGCGCCGTGCACCCACGCTTCCCACAAGCCCGCCTCGGAGGAGTTCTCCCAGTTCAGAGGCTCTCCTTGGGGTTCGGGAGGCGCCATCCCCGGTCGGCTCCGGAATCGACGTCTACTCTGTCCTTGATTTCGGAGAGTGCTCACACGATCCGGCACCGTGACGCGGCGCCCTCTCGTGGAGCGCTTCGCGGACCGTCGCGCTCACGCGTCCGCCCACGCCCCCTTCCCCGCCGGCCGCGCCGGTCCGGGTGACGGTCGGCGGGCGGCGGCCCCTGCGGCAGGCGTTCCCCCACCAGGAGACGAGGCGGAACCATGCACGAGCGCGTCGAGCACTCGAACACCCGCGGCACCACACCTTCCCCCGGGCGCGGGGGCGCCGCGGGCGGGACCCCTGCCCCGTCCTCGTCCGCCGTCGTCGCCGGGAGCACGCTCCTGGTCGAGCGGGCGCTCTCGGAGGGCCGGAGGAACTTCGACGCCCTCGGCCGTTCCTGGGACCTGCTGCCCGGGGTGTTCTCGCCCGCGCTCACCTCCAGCACCGGGTTCTACACCCGCCACCTCCCCTTCCCGCAGGGGGGCCGCTTCCTGGAGATCGGCTGCGGCGCCGGGGTGACCGCCGTGCAGGCCGCGCTCTCCGGGTGCGCCGGGGTGACCGCGGTCGACATCGGTCCCGCCGCCGCCGCGAACACCGCCCGCAACGCCCGGCGCCACGGCGTCTCCTCCCGGGTCAGGGTCGTGGTCGGCGACGTGTTCGACGCCGTCCCCGACACCGGGTACGACCTCGTCTTCTGGGCCATCCCCTACGTCGCCATGCCCGAGGGCTACGAGCACCCCTGCGATCTGACCCGCGCGGTCTTCGACGTCGGCCACCACTGCTGCCGCTCCTACCTCGCCGGCGCGCGCGCCGTCCTCGCGCCCCGGGGCCGGCTCTTCCTGGGGTTCGGGGACATCGGCTACCGCGACGCGATGGAGGACCTCGCGGCCGCCCACGGCTGGCGGCCCGAACTCCTGGCCGCCGAACGGGCCGAGCCCGACCACCACATCGAGCACCAGATGTTCGAGCTGCACGACACCACCCGCACGGCGGGGGACGCCTGACCGGACGCCGGCTCGCGGCCGTCGGCCCCCGGGGACCGCGTCACCCGTCGGTGCGGCGGAACCGGTACCACTGCGGGGAGGTGCGGTCCATAGGCCACCCCAGGCCGGCGGTGTCCGCGTCCTCGGCGGCGAGGAGCTCCCACCCCGGGAACGCCGCCTCGACGTCCGCCCGCGAGACGCCCTCGACGAGCCGGCTGTACCGCGACGGCCCGAACGCGAGCAGCAGCAGGGCGGCCCCCGGCGCGGCGAGCGCCGTCACGCCCCGCCCCTCCGCGGCCCGCTGGTCCGGGTCGAGGCCCTGGAAGCAGCCGACGTCGAGGAAGAGGTCGAACGCGCCCAGGCCGGCCGTCTCCAGGGCGGTCGCGTCGCCCACGGCGTAGGAGACGTCCGCAGGGCCCTTGCGCCGGGCCGCCGCGATCGCCGCCGGGACGATGTCGACGCCCACCGCCTCCCACCCGCGCCGGGCGAGCTCGGGGGTGAACTGCCCGCGTCCGCAGCCGATGTCCAGCGCCCGTCCGGGGCCGGTCGGGCGCTCCCGCGCCTCGCGGTCGAGGAGGGAGCCGAGCTGGGCCCCGCCCGCGGCGCCGTAGCGCTCCCAGGGCGTGAGGCCGAGACGATACATCCACGCGTATTTCGTCATGGCCCCAACGTAGGCCGGTCCTCCGGAGCGGTCGGACCGCCCCCGGGGTTCGGGGAGCGCGGCCGGTCCCGCCTTCGGTAGGCCGAGGTACCCCCAAAAGTCGTAGGACAGGTTCCTACTCGGGACAGAAGACCGGTCGCACCGCGTCGCGCGATGCTGGGGCGACCCACGGCAGGCGGCGTCCACGACGCCGCCTGCCGCACCGATCCCCAGGAGTAGTCCGTGTTTGCGACCAGTCCGATCCCCCGGGCACACCGCCCACGGCGCGGGCGCCGACGCCCTCTCGCCGTACTCGCCGCGGTGGGCGCCATCGCGGTTCTCGCGACCAGCTGTGCCGGGGCCGCCGGGCCGGTCCCCGCCCCCGCACCGAAGCCCCACAAGCCGGAGGCCGCCGACGCCGCCCTCACCGAACAGGACGTCAACGCCTGGCTCGACGGGATGCTGCCCGCCTACCTGAACGAGGCCCAGATCGCCGGGGCGGCCGTGAGCGTCGTCGCCGACGGCGAGCTCCTCACCGCACGCGGGTACGGCTACTCCGATGTCGGGGCCCGGGTGCCGGTCGACCCCGAGGAAACGCTCTTCCGCATCGCCTCGGTGTCGAAGACGTTCACCGCGACCGCCGTGATGCAGCTGGTCGAGGACGGGCGGCTCGACCTGGACACCGACGTGGACGAGTACCTCGACTTCGAGGTCGAGAAGTCGTTCGACCAGGACCTCACCCTCCGCCACCTGCTGTCGCACACGGGCGGGTTCGAGGAGCGCGTCGCCAACGCGATGCTTCCCGAGGGCGAGGAGGTGAACCTGCGCGAGATCGTCGCCGAGGACCCGCCGGAGCAGATCTACGAACCGGGGACGACACCCGCCTACTCCAACTACGGCATCGCGCTCGCCGGCTACGTCGTCGAGGTCGTCAGCGGCACCCCGTTCCCGGAGTACGTCGACCAGAACGTGCTCGCACCGGCCGGGATGGAGTCGTCCACCTTCGAGCAGCCGCTGCCCGAGGACCTGGCGTCCCGGCTCTCGGAGGGCTACGCCACCGACGAGGACCCGCCGATCGAGCGGTTCGAGACCGTCTCCGACTCCCCGGCGGGGGCGCTGACGTCGTCGGCGACCGACATGGCCGCCTTCATGCGCGTGCACATGGAGGCGTCCGAGGGCGCCGGTGTGCTGGAGCCCGGGACGGTCTCCCTGATGCACGAGCCGGCTCTGGGCGAGGAGAGCCTCGGCGGGCTCGCCGCGGGCGGCCGGATGGCCCTCGGGTTCTTCTCGGAGGAGCGCAACGGCAACCGGATCGTCAGCCACGGCGGGGACACCGACGTGTTCCACTCCGAGATGCAGATCTACCCCGAGCAGAACGCGGGCATCTTCGTCACCATGAACAGCAGCGGGTCCTCGGGGATCGTCTCCCAGAACCTGCGCATCGCCCTGGCGGAGGGGTTCGCCGACCGCTACTTCCCCGGTGAGGAGGATGACGGCGAGGAGGCCGAGTCCACGGCGTCGGAGCACGCCGCGATGCTCGAGGGGAAGTACTCGACCTCCCGGTCGATCCACAGCAACTTCCTCGCGCTGCTCTACGCCGTCGAACAGGCGCAGATCACGGCGACTGAGGACGGGACGATCTTCCTGGTGAGCCCCGAGACCGGACAGCCGACGGAGTACACGGAGGTCGAGCCCTGGCTGTGGCGCGAGGTCGACGGCCACCGCACCCTGGCGGCGGACGTGGTCGACGGCGAGGTCAGGGCGGTCGGCACCACGGCCTTCACCTTCCTGCCCGTGGGCGAGGACGACGTGCCGGCCTCGGTGCTCCTGCCGATCGCCGCCTTCTCGGTGGCGGTCATCGCGATCACCGTCCTCTCGTGGGTCCTCGGACCCGTCGTCCGCTGGAGGATGGCCCTGCCCCGGCGTGACAGGGCCGGGCGCTGGGCGCGGGTCCTCACCCGGGCCGCCGTGGCGGCCACCGTGCTCGGATTCGCCGGCTGGGTGTTCGCCGTCCAGACGGCCATGTCCTTCGAGCCGGTCTCCTTCACCATGCTGCGGGTCTTCCAGGTCGTCCAGGCGATCGGCCTGCTCGGGGTCGTCCCGGCAGCAATGGTCGTCTACGGCGACATCCGGCGCAAGGAGAGCGTGGACCGCGTCATCGGCAGCCTGCTGGTCCTGGCCGCGCTGATGGGCACCGGTACGATCGCTGCCATGTTCGGGATGGTCGCCGGCAGCGTGACGTTCTGACTCCCCGGCGGGGTACCGGCACGGGTCCGGTGCCCCGTCCCTCCCCTTCACCCCCCGGACGGAATCGATGAGGTGTGAGAACCCGGTGGGTCCGGAAGGCGCCGACGACGAGCGGTACCCGCCCGGCGGGCCCGCCCCCCGGCCGCTCGCACTGTTCGACGCCGCGCTCACACGTGTGGGGTTGCGCGGGCCGTTGAGCCGCGACCTCCTCCTGGGCGCGTTCATCGCGCTGGCCTCGGCCCCCATGCTCCTCTCTGTCGTGGTCCTCGCGAGAGCGGAGGGGGTCCCGTTCTCGCCGACCGCCGTGGCCGTGCTCGCGGCCCTGACCGTCGCCCAGTCCCTGGTGCTGGGCGTGCGCAGGCGCTCCCCCCTCCTGTGCCTGTTCCTCGTGGTGGCGACCCAGGTGGGGGTCTTCGCCCTCCTGCCGGGGGACGTCGCCTACCAGGGGCTGGCCCCGTACGTCGCGGCCTACACCTGCGGCACCGTCCTCCCGCTGCGTCGGCTGTCCTGGATCCTCGTGGCGGTCGCGGCCGTGATGGGCGTGTCCGGTTTCGTGTTCGCCCTGCCGCCGTTCGCCTCGCTCTCGCCCCCCGCCCGGGTACCGGACCCGGTGGTGGCCGGCACGGCACGGCTGCTGTCGGCCGCGATCAGCTTCGGGCTGGCCGGCTTCGTCGGCAACAGCGTGGCCGTACGGCGGCGTTTCGCCCGGTTGGAGCGGCTCAGGGTGATCGAGGCGGAGCAGGAGCGGACCAACCGCGCCATCCGGGCCGAACGCGCCCTCATGGCACGGGAGTTGCACGACATCGCCGCGCACCACCTCTCCGGGATGGTGGTGCAGGCGGGCGCGGCCGAGAAGCTGGCGGCCCGGGACGCCCCGGCCATCGCGGAGACGATCGGCTGGATCCGGATCCAGGGCCGGGAGACCCTGGAGAGCCTGCGGATGGTGGTCGGCGCCCTGCGGGAGCCCGGGGCGCACCCGCACGAGTCCCCCGGGGCCGGGTCCGACGGCTCCCGTGCGGACGGGGCCCCCGTTCCGGGGGTCGCCGTGCTCGACCGCCTCGTGGCGGGGGCCCGCGCCCAGGGGTGCGAGGTCGTCCTGGAGCGCACCGGCAGCACCTGCCGGCTGCCGCCGGTCGCCGATGTCACGTTCTACAGGGTGGCGCAGGAGGCGCTGGCCAACGCGCGGGACCACGCGTGGGGGGCGCCGGTGCGGGTGGTGCTCGACCACCGGGGGTCCGAGGTCGTGCTGAGGGTCGACAACGATCCCGGCGTGGAGCGCGAGGGGTCGCCGAAGGGGCTCCGAGGCCTGGGGCTGGTCGGGATGAAGGAGAGAGCCGATCTGATCGGCGCGGTGCTGGAAGCGGGGCCGACGGACTCGGGAGGGTGGCGCGTCCGGCTCACACTGCCCATCGTCTGAGGGCCGGGCCCGGCGGGAGCTCCGCCGGGCACAGGGCCCCCGCCCGGTGCCGCGTCCACGAGGCGCCCGGCCGATCGCGTGGGACGGAACCGCAGGAGTTCCGTCCTTCGAGGTCAGCGGGCGCCTCTTCGTGGCTCCCCGTCCCGGCGCGGTCATCGGCTGCCGAAGTGACGCCTAGACTGCCCTTCACGCGTGCGGTCCACTCGTCGGCGGCAGGGCGCGGACGGCGCCGTTCGCCGCCGTTCGACGGCCGCTCGGTGACCGCGGGTCCGCCGGTGCCGGGATCCGGCCCGGCACGGAGCGCGGGCCCGCCGTCGGCTCCCCGCGAGGGCCGGGCCCCGGCGGACGGCCTCTCCGGCGTCGCACCGCGCAGCGGTCGCGGCGGCCCCGGGCGCGGGCCCCACGACCGGCTCGATCGACCCCGAGGTGAGGGAGGGCTCCATGATCAGGGTGGCCCTGGTCGACGACCAGTTCGTCGTCCGGGCTGGTTTCCGTGTGGTGATGGAGATGGCCGACGACATCGAGGTGGTCGGGGAGTGCGGCGACGGCCGGTCCGCCGTCGAACTCGTCGAGCGGGTACGTCCCGACGTCGTCTGCATGGACGTCCGCATGCCGGGCGGCGACGGGCTGACGGCGACCCGCGAGATCCTCGGCCGTGCTCGCGGAACACGCCCCGCGATCCTCGTCGTGACCACCTTCGACCTCGACGAGTACGTCTTCGGTGCCCTGGAGGCCGGCGCCAGCGGGTTCGTCCTGAAGGACACCGCGCCCGACGACCTGGTCGATGCCGTGCGCCGGCTCGCCGACGGGTACGGCCTGGTCGACCAGGCCGTGACCCGCCGTGTCATCACCGAGTTCGCCCGACGGAAGGCCACGCGCGGGGGCGACACCAGGTCGCGCGGTCTGCTCACCGAGCGCGAGCTCGACATAGTGAGGCTGCTCGCCCAGGGCATGTCCAACGTCGAGATCGCGGAGAACCTCGTCATCGAGGCGAGTACCGTCAAGTCGCACCTGGGGCGGGTGATGACCAAGATCGGTGTCCGGGACCGCTTGCAGACCGTGGTCTGGGCCTACCGCAACGGTGTCGTCACGCCCTGAGCGGCCCCGGAGGAGGGCCGGCGCGGGCGTGCCCGGCCCGGACGTGCCTTCGGTGTCGTCCGAGGTCGCACGCGCTGCCCGGCCCGTGCCCGGTGGAGTCCCCGAACGGGTCCCGCCCGCCTCGCGGTCGCACGCCCCGGACGGCCCGGTGCGGGACCCCGGACGCCGGCGCCGTCCCCGCGGGCGGTGTGCCGGCCGGCTCCCGACGGCCGCGGTGGCCGGCGCGGCCGAACGCCCGCCCGCGGCGCCGCGTCGTCTATGGTTGGCGCGAGTAGATCCCTGATGAGACAGGGGTTCCGGGCGCGCCAGCGCCGGTTCCCCCGCTCTGTGGCGTGAACCCCCTTGCAGCGAGGTAGAGACCCCTATGACCGACAACTCGTCCCCGTCCACCCCCGACAGCTCCGGCCGGCCGCCGCAGATCGACACCACGCGGACCCACTCGGCCCGCATCTGGAACTACTGGATGGGCGGCAAGGACAACTACCCGGTCGATCGCGAGGCGGGCGACGCGGTGGCCGAGTTCTTCCCGGAGATCAGGGACCTGGCCCGCACGAGCCGGGACTTCCTGATCCGCGTGGTCACCCACCTGGCGGGGGAGGCGGGGATCCGCCAGTTCCTCGACATCGGCACGGGGATGCCAACCGCCAACAACACCCACGAGGTCGCCCAGGCCGTCACCCCGGAGTCCCGCGTGGTCTACGTGGACAACGACCCCCTCGTGCTCGCGCACGCGCGGGCGCTCCTCGTCGGAACGCCGGAGGGGGCCACCGACTACATCGACGCCGACCTGCGCGATCCCGACAGGATCCTCGAGCAGGCCGCGCAGACCCTCGACTTCGACAAGCCCGTCGCGCTCATGCTCATGGGCATCCTGGGCCACGTGCCCGAGGACGAGATCATGCCGATCGTGGGTCGGCTCATGGACGCCCTGCCGCCCGGGAGCTACCTGGCGAGCTACGACGGCTCCAACACCAGCGAGGCCTACAACCAGGCCATCGAGGTGGGGAACAAGCAGGGCGACGTCCCCTACCTCCTGCGCAGCCCGGAGGTGATCGCCGCCCGCTTCGAGGGCCTGGAGCTGCTGGAGCCCGGCGTGGTCCCGTGCCCCCTGTGGCGTCCCGGCCCCATCGAGGTCGGCACCCGCCGCGGCATGGACCAGTACGGCGGGGTGGCGCGCAAGCCCTGACGCCGGGACAGCGGTCCCGGGGGCGCCGTCCCGGGCCGGGGCGGCGCCCCCGCCCCGGCCCGGACAGCGCACTAGTCGGGGCGGGCGAAGCGGCGCGCCCCGACGAGCAGGAACACCGCGCCGAAGACGGTCAGCGCCATCAGCTCCCCGGAGACCGGCGGCCGCACGCCCCACAGTTCCAGGCCGCGGAACATCCCGTCGGCGGCCCCGGACGGCAGGTGGGAGACGAGGACGCGCCTGGCCGCGTCGACCGCGTAGGTCAGGGGGTTGAGGGCGGTGAGGGCGACGAGCCAGGACGGCAGCCCGTTGAGCGGGAAGAACGCCCCCGACAGGAACACGAGGGGCCCCAGGAGCAGGCCCGTGGCGGCCTGGAAGCTCTTGGGGCTGGGCACGCAGACCGCCAGCAGCGCCCCGAGGCAGGTCATGGCGAACGACGCCGGCGCCAGCACCGCGACGAACCCGGCGAAGAGGAGCGGGTCGTAGGGCACGCCCGCGAGCCCGGCGAAGAGGAGCAGGATCCCGCCGTGGCACGTGGCGATGGTGGTGCCCGCCAGGACCTTGCCGAGCAGCAGCGACTCCCGGCGCACGGGCGCCACCAGCATCTCCCGCAGGAAGCCGAACTCCCGGTCCCACAGGATGGAGGCGCCGGTGGCGAACGCCGGCGGCTGGATGGCCATCACGAGGACGCCGGGGAAGAGGAACGTCACGTAGCCGACGCCGGAGCCGTCCTCGGGGACCACCGTCCCCAGCCCCACGCCCAGGGCGACGAGGATCAGCAGGGGTTGCAGCAGGCTGATGACGAGGTGCATCCGCTCGCGCTGGAACGTGATCATCTCGCGCTTCCACACCGCGGCCGCCGCGCGTCCCTCGGAGGCCAGGCGCGCGGCCGTCGGCGCGGGGCTCACGCGTCTCCCCCCTCTGCGGGCTCCGAACCGATGCTGCGGCCCGTGTAGTGCAGGAACACGTCGTCCAGGGTGGGCCGGACCAGGGACACCGACGTGACGGAGCCGCCGAGGGCCGCCATGACCGCCGGGAGCACGGCCGCCCCGTCCTCGACCCGCACGACCAGGGCGCCGTCCTCGACGGAGGGGCTCAGCCCCAGGGAGTCGGCCAGCCGCCGCGAGCACTGCCCGGGGTCGGAGGCGACCAGCACGATGCGGTCGCGGCCGATCCGCGAGCGGAGCTCGGCGGGGGTGCCGAGGGCCACGACCCGCCCCCGGTCCAGGATGGCGATCCGGTCGCAGTTGTCGGCCTCGGACAGATGGTGGGTGGTGAGCAGGACGGTGGCCCCCGTCTCGCTCCGCATCCGGTGGACGTGGCGCCAGACCTCGGCCCGGCTGTGCGGGTCGAGGCCGACCGTGGGCTCGTCCAGGAAGAGCACGTGGGGGCGGTGCAGCAGGCCGCGGGCGATCTCCAGGCGGCGCTTCATCCCGCCGGAGAGCGTGCGGACCAGGCTGCGCCGCCGGTCGAGCAGGTCGGCCAGGGTCAGCATGGCCACGACGCGCTCGCGCACCTGGCGGCGGGGGACCCCGTAGAGGGCTGCGTGGATGGCCAGGTTCTCCTCCGACGTCAGCTTGTCGTCCAGGGTGGAGCCCTGGAAGACCACGCCGATGGACCTGCGGACGGCGTCGGGGGAGACGCGGACGTCGTGCCCGGCCACCCACAGTCCGCCGCTGGTGGGCCGGGTGAGCGCGCAGAGCATCGAGATGGTGGTGGACTTGCCCGCCCCGTTGGGTCCCAGGAACCCGAAGATCTCCCCGGGATGGACGAGGAGGTCGAGTCCCCGGACCGCTTCCACCCCCGGGTAGGTCTTGACCAGTGCCTCTGTCCTGATCGCCGCCGGGGGCGAGGATTCGGTCCGATCCCCTGGCTCCTTTGAGGACGTCACTTCGAGCGGAACTCGGGCCTGTGTTCCTGGTTCCAATTCGCTCCTCATGGGGGCAAAACCATCCGGCTCGGGGGCCGAGCCGGGTCATCCCGCCCCACCGGCGTTTTCGCGGGGGGTGGAGGGGGATCACTACCCCTGGCAAGACTACCCAAGGTAGTCGGCCATTAACAAAAAGTTGCTAGATCTGGAGGACTCATGTCCGCACAGGAACTGCCCCGCGACGCCGGATCGCTCGACACCACCGCTCTGATCTCCCTCGGGGCCGAGACCGAGCTCATCTCCGAGCGGCTCAACCTGGAGTGCCGCAACACCTGCGTCTCCGGCTTCACCATCCGCTGCGACGGCTACTCGCTCTAGTCCGGCCCGGACCCGCCCGGGTACCGCCGACCCCCCGAGACGACCGTGACGCACCCCGTCGGGGCGCCGTGAGCACGAGCGCCGGACCTTCCGACGCGGGCCGTCCGGAGACGATCGCCCTCCTCCACCTGTGCCATGAGGGAGCGCTGCCGACCGGGGTGGACGGCAGCGCGGGGCGGCGGTCCCGGGACCGGGCCCCCTTCACCCCGCCGCGCGCCGGGTTCACCGTGTGACCCCGACGCGCCGGCCGCGGGGCGGTCGGCCGCTCAGCCGGCCGCCCCGTCTTCGACACCGACGACCACGAGGGAGACCAGGGTGCGGGAGCACACCGGCACACGCACGTGCACGGTCGGCATACGGGAGCGGGCCGTCGAGGCGGGCCGGGTGGTCTCCGACTACGGCCCATGGACCGACGTGGCGCTTCCCGGACTCGACCTTCCGCCCCAGGGGTGGAAGATCCACGTGTCGGCCCGGCCGGTCACCCTCCTGTCCACCGTCGAGCGCGTGCTCCCCCTGCTGCTGCGCACGCCGTGCAGGTTCAAGTTCGCGCGCACCACGGAGGCCATGCGCGAGCTCAACTCCCACCACAACCGCCCCGGGGCCGTCGGCAAGGGCGTCACCGTCTACACCCGCCCGGACGACTTCGCCGACCTGGCCGAGAAGCTCGCCGCCGAACTCGTCGGGGTGGAGGGGCCCGGGATCCCCAGCGACCGCAGGCTGCGGCCGGACGCGCCGGTCTACTACCGCTACGCGCCGTTCGCCGGCGTCTACGGCATCGACGGCAACGGCGACTTCCAGCTGGTCCTCCACGACGCCGAGGGACGCGAGCGCCCCGGCGCCGCGGACGGGCGCTACCAGCCGCCGGACTGGCTTCCCGACCCGTTCACGGGACAGCCCCCCTCCCCCGGCGGGGCCGACCGGGAGCCCGTCCTGCTCGGCGGCCGCTTCCTGGTACCCGGCGCCATCGCCCACACCGCGGTGGGCGGCGTCTACCGGGGCTCCGACCGGGAGTCGGGTGCGGGGGTGGTCGTCAAGGAGCGCCGCGCGTACACGGGCGAGGACCTCGACGGGTCCCGCGACGCGCGCCACCGGCTGCGCGGCGAGGCCGCCGTGCTGCGCCGCCTGGAGGACGTCGCGGGGGTCCCCCGCGTGGTGGACCACTTCCGGCACGGCGCCGACGAGTTCCTCGTCACCACGGACGTCGGCCCCCGGGACCTGCGCACCGACGTGGCCGAGAACGGCACGTACACCACCCCGGAACGCGACCTGGAGCGCCTGGGCCGCGACCTGCTCCGGCTGCTGGACGCGGTCCACGGGCGCGGCGTCCTCGTCCGCGACCTCGCCCCCAAGAACATCGTGCTGGCCGACGACGGCGCCCCCTCCCTGGTGGACTTCGAGATCAGCAGCCTCGACGGCGACCAGGTGCACGGCTGGACCCCGGGGTACTCCTCCCCCGCCCAGGAACGCGGCGAACCGGCGTGCGAGGAGGACGACCTCTACTCGCTGGGGGCCACCCTGCTGTACGCCGCCACCGGCACCGAGCCGGCCGCCCGCTCCACCCGGGCGGTGCCCGACGACGGGCGCGCCCGCACCCTCCTGGCCTCGCTGGGCGACGGCGTCCCGCCCTGCGCCCGCGCGGTGCCGGGGCTGATGTCCCCCGACCCCGCCGAGCGCAGGGCGGCGGCCGACCTGCTCCGCAGGGGCGGGGACCATCCGCCGCTCCGGGCCGAACCGCGCTACACCGTCACCCCGCACTCCCTTCCCGCGCTGGTCGCGAGCGCCCTGGAGCAGACCCGCGGTGTGGCGCGCGACCTGCTGTCCGGACGCGGCGGCTCGCCGGGAGGACGTCCCAGCCCCACCAACCTGTACCGGGGCGCGGCGGGCGTGGGCACGGAGCTGCTGCGCCAGGGGGACGCCGAGTCCCGCGGCCTGGCCCGCGCACTGGCGCACTGGACCGCGGGTTTCCTCACGCTGCGCCGGTCGCTGCCCGGCCTCCAGGACGGCGAGGCGGGCACCGCCCTCTTCCTGGCCGCGGCGGCCCGCGAACTGGACGAGCCGACCCTGGCCGACGCGGTGCGCCCCCTGGCGCGGACCGCCCCGGAGTCGGTCCCCGAGACCGACTACTCGTCGGGGCTGGCGGGGATCGGCCTGGCCCAGCTCCAGCTGTGGCGTCTCTGCGGGGACGGGTCCCGGCTCGACCTGGCGCAGGGCTGCGCGGAGCGGCTCGTGGCCTCGGCCCCCGCGGAGGGGCTGCGCGCCTGCCCGCCCGACCTGCGCGACCACGAGGAGGTGACGACGCGGCTGGGGTTCGCGCACGGCGTCGCGGGCGTCGCCCACTTCCTCCTGTGCCTGGAGGCCGCCACCGGCGACACGGCCGCGGGTGCGGAGGCCGCGGCCTGCCTGGAGGTGCTGGCCGGGTTCGTCCCGGGGCTGGTCTCGGCCGCCTCCGCGCCCGAGGCCCGGCCCATGGCCGCCTCCTTCTGCCAGGGGCTCACCGGGATCGGCGGGGTGCTGCTCCGGGCCGGCGCGGTGCGGGGCGAGCCCCGCTACACCGGGCTCGCGGAGACGACCGCTTCGCACTGCCGCGCCCTCGCCCCGAAGATGCAGGTCGCCTGCCAGTGCTGCGGGCTGGCGGGAGTCGGTGAGTTCCTCCTCGACACCGCCGGGCTCACGGGCGGGGCGGCGTACCGGGACGCGGCCGTGGACGTCGCCGGGCTGGTGCTGGTGCGCTCCGCCGGGACCCCGGAGGCCCCGGTCTTCCTCGACCACACCCGTGAGCCGGGCGGCGGCTGGGCGACGGGGGTCTCCGGGGTCCTGTCCTTCCTGCGCCGGCTCGACCGTGGCGGTCCCCGGGACTGGCTCGGGGACGAACTCCTGGCCGCCCGGCGCTGACCGCCGCCCGGTCCGCGCGGCGTCCCGGCCCCGCGCCCCCGCGGGGGTCGTCGCCGGCGGCGGCGCGGTGCGGCCGCTCGGCCACGCGCGGTACGCGGCCGACGGTGTCCGCGGTTCCTCTGCGGCACCGGCTCCCGTGTGTGGCACACGGTGCCCGGGAGGGGTGGGAACACCCTCCTCGGACGAGACGGCCCTGCGGCGGCCGACCGCCCCGGACGCTGTCGGCGCTCTCACCTGCGACGGTTCCGTTACCTTCCCGTGACCGTGTTTTGGGCGTGGTCACCGGGGCAGGGCAGGACGACCCGACGACAGGAGGTGCCCCCAGTGGAAACCGGAACCGTTGTCATCATCGTCATCGCGGCAATCGTCATCATCGCCGTGGGAGTCGCGCTCGCCGCGCGCTCCTCGATCCTCCCGGCCCGGCGCACCGCCCGGCTCAAGAAGCGCTTCGGCGCGGAGTACTACCGCGCCGTGGAGGCCCACGGCGGCAGGGCGGCCGCGGAACGCGAGCTGTCCGAGCGGCTCGACCGCCACAAGGGCATGAGGCTCCGCAGGCTCACCGAGCGCGAGCGCGAGGCGCACGCCGGCACGTGGGCCGCGGTGCAGCAGGAGTTCGTGGACGACCCCGTCAGCGCCGTGCGCAACGCCCGCGGGCTGGTCGAGGCGATCATGTCCGACGTCGGCTACGCCGACCGCGCCCCGGCCGAGGACCGGGGCTTCGAGCAGCGCGCGGGAGACCTGTCGGTGGACCACCCCGCCGCCGTGGCCGAGTTCCACCGCGTGCGCGGCGCCGTGCGCCCGGCCGGGGCCGACCGGGTCGGCACCGAGGGCCTGCGCGAGGAGCTGGTGGCCTTCCGGGGCCTCGTGGAGGCCCTGCTGGGCGGGCTGCCCGAGTCCCCCGGCACGACCCCGACCGAGGCTCCGGGCAGGACCGTGACCGGTCCGGCGCGGAGCGGGACCGACACGGAGGTGGACCGGTGAGAGAGCACGACGAGACCGCCGCACCGGCGGACAGGAAGCAGAGCGGCGTCCGCCGGACCCCGCGGGCGCAGGAGCGCGAGGACGCCGGCGGCCGGACGACGCCCGGGACCGCCGGGGTCCAGCGGCCCCCGGCCGAGGAGGTGCCGGAGCAGCGGCGACGCAGCGGGCTCCACGCGGACCCGGCACGGGCGGCGGGGCCCGCCCCGACCGCGCCCCCGCCCCCTGCCCCTGCCCCTGCCCCGGACGCGGAGTCCGGCGCCGCGCGGGCGGTGACGGTCGACGCCGAGGTGTCCGACCCCGCCTCCGCCCCCTCTCGCCCCGACGCGCCGGCCCCGGCTCTGGCCGGGTCCGCCGCGCCCTCCGGCCCGCGCGGCGCGGAGGACCCGGCGAGGCGGCTCGGGCCACGCGGCATGGACCCGGGCGACGTGCGGAAGCGCTGGCAGGAGACGCAGGGCGGGTTCGTCGACGATCCGCGGGGAACCGTGCGCGAGGCGGACGTGCTGGCGGCCGAGGTCGCCGACGCCGTGATCGCCGGGATCGAGACGCGCCGGGCCGCGCTCCGCTCCGCGTGGAGCGAGGGCGACGGCTCGGACACCGAGTCCCTGCGCCTGGCCCTGCGCGACTACCGCTCCTTCGTCGAGCACCTGGTCGACGCGGGCAGGTGACGCGGACACGACACGCGGGCCGTGCGGCACCGGGCCGCACGGCCCGCGTGTCCCGACCGTTCCGCTGTACTCGCCCCGGGGCCGGGTCTACCGTCACTGTCATGGGCACCAGGGGAACGGTCACACGGACACGGCTCGTCGACCGCGCACGCGAGCTGCTCGAGGCCCACGGTTACGCCGGAACGGGTCTGGAGCAGGTCCTGGCCGCCAGCGGCGCCCCCCGCGGCTCCCTCTACTTCCACTTCCCGGGAGGGAAGGACGAACTGGTCGCGGCGGCCCTGGAGTCCGCCGGCGCCGAGATCGGGGCCCGCATCCGGGAGCTCTCCGAGGAGGCTCCCGACGCGGCCGCCCTCGTCCGGGGGGTGGTCGACCTCTTCACCGCCAGGATGGAGGGGTCGGCGTTCACCGGGGGCTGCCCCCTGGCCGCCACCGCCCTGGACGTCTCGGCCACCAACGACCTGGTGCACACCGTGTGCAGGAGGGTGTACTCCTCCTGGCAGGCCACGCTCGCGCAGCGCCTGGTGGCCGAGGGGCGCGGGGCCGAGGAGGCGGACGCCGACGCCTGGTCCGCGCTCTCCCTCGTGGAGGGGGCGCTCCTGCTCTCCCGCGCCACGCGCGACCGCGGGCCGCTCGACCGGGCCCGGGGCACGGCCTCCCGGCTCTTCGGCGGGGAGTGACCCCCGCCCGCGGCGGCCCGGGTCAGGAACGCGTCCAGACCCCCGAGGTCCCCCTGCGGTGGCTGTCCACCAGGTGGGTGTCGACCATGCCGATCGCCTCCATGAGGGCGAACACGGTCGTCGGGCCGGTGAAGGAGAACCCCGCGCGGCGCAGGGCGCCGGCGAGGGCGGCCGACTCCGGCGACTCGGTGGGGATGTCCTCGACCCGCGCGGGGGCCGGGGTCCGCTCGGGCCGGAAGGACCACACCAGGTCGACCAGCCCTCCCGCTCCGCGCAGGGCGACCGCGGCCCGCGCGTTGCGGACCGTGGCGCGGATCTTCCTCTCGTTGCGCACGATGGAGGCGTCCCCCATCAGCCTCTCCACGTCCTCCTCGCCGTACCCGGCCACGGTGTCGGGGTCGAAGCCGTCGAAGGCGGTGCGGAAGGCCGGCCTCTTGCGCAGGATGGTGGCCCAGGAGAGTCCCGCCTGGAACGCCTCCAGGCTGATCCGCTCGAAGACGCCGCGCTCGTCGCGGACGGGCATCCCCCACTCGGTGTCGTAGTAGTCGCGCAGCAGCGGGTCCGCCGCCGCCCAGGGCGGCCGCACCAACCCGTCCTCGCACACCAGCGCGCCGCTCTCCGTGGCGGCGAACCGCACCTTCCCCGGTTTCTCCGGCATCTCGGATGTCCTCTCCACGGCGTCGGCGCCGACCGGCCCGCCGCGTCCCGTCCGCCACCCCTCGCGCTCCCCCGGCGCGGTCGGGGCGGTCCCCTTGCGCCCTCGACGGTACGCGGTCCGCGCCGCGTGAATCCACGGGAACGCCGCACACGGAAGACGGCCCCGGCCCCCGACGACACGCCGAGGACACCCCGCCGCCACCTTTCGGACACCTTTCACACACTGTTGGTGACCGGTCGATGCCACAGCGCCATGGCGGGAGGTCCGACAGGGTCGAGTTCTTTTCGCGGCAGTGCGCACCGGAACCCCGACAGGACAGGGGAACCCGAAAAAAACGGACAACCGCCACGGAGACACCGGCAACAACGGGGATTGACACACGTCACACGGTGATCCAATCTGGTTAACAGTTAACAGTTAACCGAAGGGAAGACATGTCGGAGATCCTGCCCATCAAGCAGCGGGCACTCGGCGAGAAGGTCGCCGGAGAACTCCGGCGCCTGATCGTCACCGGGCGCTACGCGCCCGGGACGTCGCTGGTCGAGGGGCACCTCGCCGAGCAGTTCGACCTGAGCCGCGGACCGATCCGTGACGCCCTCAAGATCCTCGCCTCCGAGGGGCTCATCGACACCAACCGCCGCAGCGCCACCGTCGTGGGCCTGGGCGGGGACGACATCGACGAGCTCTTCTCCCTGCGCGGATCCCTCGAACAGCTCGCCCTGGAGATCGGCCTGAACCGCGACCGGGCCGGGCTCGCCGAAGGCCTCCGCGCCCCCCTGGAGCAGATGCGCAGGGCCCGCGAGGAGCGCGACCCCGACGCCTTCACCGCCGCCGACGTGCGCTTCCACTCGGTCTTCTACGACGTCGCCGGCCACCGCCGCCTCGCCGACGTGTGGGCGCAGTACCGGCCCACCATCGAGGTGCTCCTCCTGGCCTCCAACGAGCGCTACGAGGACCTCGGACCCTCCGTCCGCGCCCACGAGGTCCTCGCCGGGCTGGTCGGGTCCGGCGAGCCCGAGGCCGTCCTGGAAGAGCTCCGCGGCCACCTGGACAACGCCAGGCTCAGGCTCAGGGCCCCCTACACCCAGCCCGCGACCCACTGACCCGACGGGACCGCACCGCGTCCCGTCGTCCCTCGGCTCATGTCCCGCGACCGACCCACGGAGCCGATTCCACCGAAACACCGGAGAGCACCATGCGTTCCACCACCTTCCGCCTGACCGCGGCCGCACTCGCGGTCACCGCCCTCACGGCCGGCTGCGCCGACCGGGGCGGCGTCAGCGAGGACGCCGCGGACTACCCCAGCCAGGACATCACCCTCGTCGTCCCCTACGACGCCGGAGGCGCGTCCGACCTCGCGGCCCGCACCCTGGCCGCCCGGATGGAGGACTCCCTGGGGCAGAGCATCATCGTGGAGAACCGCAGCGGCGGCGCCGGCTCCGTGGGACTGGAGAACCTCGCCGGGCGGGCGGCCGACGGCTACAGCATCGGCTACCTGCCGGTCGAGACCGTCATGCTCGGCTACCAGGGCTACGACGTCGACCCGGGCGCCTACGACCTCGTCGGACAGATGGTGTCGGTCCCCGCCACCATCGCCGTCCCCGAGGACAGCCCCTACGAGACCCTCGACGACCTGGTCGAGGCCGCCCGCTCCGAGCCCGGGGCCCTCTCGGTGTCCAACTCCGGCGCGGGCTCCATCTGGGAGGCCGCCACCACCGAGCTGGGGCGCGCCACGGAGACCGAGTTCCAGCCGGTGCCCTTCGACGGCGGCGCCCCCGCCGTCACCGCCGCCGTCGGCGGCCAGGTGGACGCCGTGGTCGCGGGCATCTCCGAGACCGCCCCCGCCCACGCGGACGGCCGGCTCCGGGTCCTCGCCCTCTTCGACTCCCAGCCCTCCGACTCGCTCCCCGGCGTGGAGACGGCGGCCGAGCAGGGCGTGGACGTCGTGATCGGCGGCTGGGGCGGCATCGGCGCTCCGGCCGGCCTCCCCGGCGAGGTGCGCACGAAGCTGGAGGAGGCGTTCTCCGAGGCGGCCGACTCCGACGAGTTCAGGACGGTCATCGCCGACTCGGGGAACATCCCGGTCAACGTGCCCTCGGAGGAGTTCTCCGAGTTCGTCGACCAGGAGCACACCCGCTTCGGCGCACTGCTCGAGGGTCAGGACTGAGCACCGTGGCCGACACGAGCACGACCCCGGACGCGCCCGCCCCCGGCGGGCCGCGTCCGGGACGCAGACCGCGGGACCTGGTCCCCGCCGCCGTCGGCGCCGCGCTCGCCGCGGGCGCCTTCGCCCTGGCCGCGCAGATCCCCGAAGGGGCCCGGCTCACCCAGTTCAGCCCGAGGTGGTGGCCGGAGACGCTGGCCGTCCTCCTGCTGGTGCTGAGCGCGTGGCTGGCCGCGGGGGCGCTGCTGCGCCGCTCCGCGACCGCGGAGGAGGACGGGCCCGAGGCCGCGACCCGCCAGGGGGCGTGGCGGCTCGTCGCGATGCTCGCGTCGATCGCGGGCTACGGCGTCCTCTGGTACTTCGTCGACTTCCGGGTCTCCACGGCTGTCCTGTTCGCGGCCCTCACCTGGCTCGGCGGAGGCCGCAGGTGGAAGGCGCTGATCCTCTTCCCGATCGCCGTGACGGCGATCCTCTACCTTCTGTTCGGCGTCCTCCTGAGAGTGCCACTATGAGTCCGATCGTCGAGGGCTTCAGCGCCCTCCTGGACCCCATGGTCCTGCTGTGCATCGCCGCGGGCGCCCTCCTGGGCATGCTCGTCGGCGCCTTCCCCGGCGTGACGGCCACCATGGCGGTCGCCCTGGCCAGCGGTTTCACGCTCTCCCTCGAACCGCTTCCCGGCCTCGCGGTCCTGCTCACGATCTACGTGGCGGCGAACTTCGGCGACCGGGTCCCGGCGATCCTCGTCAACACCCCGGGGACGCCCGCGTCGATCGCCACGACCTTCGACGGCTACGCCATGGCCCGCCAGGGCAGGGCGGGCCTGGCCCTGACCTCGTCCGCCTTCGCCTCCGCGTGGGGGACGCTCGTCGGCGTCGTCCTGCTCATGGTCGCCGCGATCCCGCTGTCCCGGCTGGCCCTGAACTTCGGCCCCGCCGAGATGTTCGCGCTGGTCGTGTTCGGCCTGACGATGATGATCGGGGTGTCCGGCGGCCGGATCGTCAAGGGCCTCATGGCGGGCGGCCTGGGCCTGCTCCTCGGGGCCGTCGGCCGGGACCCCATCACGGGCACGCCGCGGTTCACGTTCGGCCTCCCCGAACTGTCCGACGGCATCCCCTTCATCGCCGCGATCATCGGCCTCTTCGGCATCGCGGAGGTCATGAACCAGATCCTCGTGCACCGCCGGGGCCGGGAGGCGGAGCCGATCAAGGAGTTCGGCCGCTGGTTCCCCAGGCGCTCGGACTGGCGCACCATGCTCAAGCCGATGGCGATCGGCAGCGGCGTCGGCGGCGTGGTCGGCATCGTGCCCGCCACCGGCGGGGACATCGCCGGCATCCTCGGCTGGGACCAGGCCCGCAGGGCGTCCAAGCGGCCCGAGGAGTTCGGCAAGGGGTCGCTGGAGGGCATCACCGCCGCGGACACCTCGTCCAACGCCACCCTCGGCGGGTCCGTGACCACCACCCTGGCGCTGGGTCTGCCCGGCGACTCCGTGATGGCCGTGATGATCGGCTCGATGGTCGTCTGGGGCATCCAGCCGGGCCCGTCGCTGTTCGCGAACCAGCCCGACCTGGTCTACAGCATCGCCGGGATCATGCTCATCGCGACGGTGGTCGCCCTCGTGATCAGCGTGCTGCGCATGCGCGGCGTCGCCAAGCTCCTGGAGCTCCCGCAGCACTTCCTGTGGGCGGTCATCCTCGTGTTCTGCATGGTCGGCACCTACGCCGTGAACAACAGCGTCCTCGACGTCGCCGTGATGCTCGTGTTCGGCCTCGTCGGGCTGTTCCTGAAGCGCTTCGGGATCCCGCCGGGTCCCGTCGTCCTCGGCCTGATCCTGGGCGGCCTGGCCGAGGGCAACCTCCGCCGCGCCCTGGAGATCGGCGGCCCGGAGAACATCCTGACCAGCCCCATCGCACTCGGACTCCTGGCGGTGAGCGCGCTCGCCCTCGTCGTGCCCCCGCTGCGCACGGCGTGGGGCGCCCGCCGCGCCCGCGCCGCCTCCGAGAACACCACCACCCCGGCGCCCTGACCCGGATCCGCCGGCAGCCGCCCCTTCCCCACCCGAGGAGAACCACGCATGTCCGTCCACGCGAAGGTGATCACCGCCCTCCCGACCCCGTTCACCCGGGACGAGGCCCTCGACCCCGACGCCGCCACCGCGCTGTTCACGGCGGTCCGCGACCGGGGCGTCGACGGGGTGTTCGTCGCAGGGACCACCGGAGAGTTCACCGCCCTCGACGACGACGAGCGGACCGGGGTGATCGGGCTGGCCCTGGACGTCTTCGGCCCGGAGCGGGTCTACGCCCACGTGGGCGCGGCCGCGCCCCGACAGGCCGAGTCGCTGGTCCGCGCCGCCGTCGGCGCGGGGGCCACCCGGCTCGCCGCCGTCACGCCCTACTTCCTGCCCGCCCCCGAGGACGCGCTGGTGCGCTACTACGAGCGCCTGGTGGCGGCGGCCGGCGGCGCGGAGGTGCACGCCTACCTGTTCCAGGTGCGCTCCACCACCCCGGCCGCGCCCTCGGTGCTGCGCCGCCTCGCCGACGCCGGCGTCCGCGGGGTGAAGATCAGCGGTGAGAGCGACGCCTCGGTGTCGGCGTACCTGGCCGCGGCGCCCGCGGGGTTCGACGTCCTGTCCGGCAACGACATCGCCTTCGAGGAGTTCGTCCGCGCGGGCGGCCTCGGCGTGGTCTCCGGCGTCTCCTCCGTCTTCCCCCGGCCGTTCGTGGCACTGCGCGACGCCCTGAACAGCGGGGACACCGAAGGCGTGCGCGCGGCCCAGCCCCTGGTGGCCCGCGCGGTGGCCGCGGTCCGCAGCGGCAGCATCCCGCACCTCAAGGCCGGGCTGGAGGTCCAGGGGCTCCCCGCCGGACCCGCGAGGGTCTGCGGCGACGCCGTCTCCGAGGCCGACCTGGAGGTCCTCAGGGAGACCGCGGAGGCCTTGGCCTGACCCCGCGGCCCGGGTCCCGGACCCGGCCGCCCGACGCCCCCGTGGCGTACACACGACCCGCCCCAGGGGGCGGCGGACCGAGAGGCGAGTGAGCGCGGATGGCGCTGAAGAAGATCATCAACCGACCCGAGGACTTCGTCGACGAGGTCACCGAGTCACTGCTCATGGCGCACCCCGACCGCCTGCGGGCGGCGTCCGGCGACCGCAGGGCGCTGGTGCGCGCCGACGCGCCGGTCGAGGGCCGCGTCGGCATCGTGACCGGGGGCGGGTCCGGACACCTGCCGCTGTTCCTCGGCTACGTGGGCCGGGGACTGGCCACGGGCGTGGCCGTGGGGAACGTGTTCTCCTCCCCCTCCGCCGAGCAGATCGCCGCGGCGACGCGTGCCTCCCACGGGGGCGCGGGCGTGCTGTACCTGTACGGCAACTACGGCGGGGACGTCTACAACTTCGACCTGGCCGCCGACGTCGTCGCGGCCGAGGGCATCGCGACGGCGACCGTGCTCGGCACCGACGACATCCTCTCCGCGCCCCGCGGCAGGGAGGCCACCCGGCGGGGTGTGGCCGGGCTGTTCTTCGCCTACAAGACGGCGGGAGCCTCCGCCGAGCGCGGCGACGACCTGGAGGCGGTGCGGTCGGTGGCCCGGCGCACGGTGGACGCCACGCGCACGATGGGGGTCGGCCTGTCCCCCACCATCCTCCCCGCCGCGGGCGAACCCACGTTCACGCTCGCCGAGGGGGAGATGGAGGTCGGCATCGGCATCCACGGCGAGCCGGGCAGCCACCGGGGGAAGCTGGAGACGGCCGACGAGATCACCGACCGCTTCCTCGCCGAGATCCTCGGCGAACTGGAGCCCGCGCCCGGCGACCGTGTCGCGGTCCTGGTGAACGGCCTGGGCGCCACCCCCCTGGAGGAGCTGTACCTGGTGTACCGCCGGGTCCACCAGGTGCTGGGCGAGCGCGGCGTGGTCATCCACCGGCGCTACGTGGGCGAGTTCGCGACGAGCCTGGAGATGGCGGGGGCCTCGGTCTCCGTGCTCCTGCTCGACGACGAGCTGGCCGAGCTGATCGACGCCCCCGCCGCGTCCCCGTTCTTCGGCCAGGGGAACACGGAGGCGCCGGAGCCCCGCGCCGCCGGGGTCGGGGCGCCCGGTTCCGCGGCCGTCCGGGGCCCGGCCCCCGCCGTCCGCCGTACCGGCGCCGCCGGCGCGCTGCGCGGCGCGCTGGTCGCGGCCATGGAGCGCATGCCCGCGCACGCGGAGGAGCTGCGGCTGCTGGACTCGCGCCTCGGCGACGGCGACCTGGGCATCACGGTCTCCTCGGGGGCGGAGGCCGTGCGCGAGGCGCTGCTCGCGCTGCCGGAGGACGCCCACCACGCCGACGTGCTGCGCGCGGCGGCGACGGCGTTCGCGTCGGCCAACCCCTCCACGTTCGCCGCGCTGACCGGCGCGGGCGTGCTCGCCGCCGCGGCCGAGTCGGAGGAGCTCGCGTCCGTCTCGGTCCGCGACGCCGCGCGCCTCACCTCCGCCGTGTCCCGCCGGGTGCGGGAGCGGGGCGGCGCCGAGCCCGGCGACAAGACGTTCGTGGACGGGCTCCTCCTGGTGGAGGAGGCCCTGGAAGGGGCCGACGACCCGGTCGCCGCCGTGCGCGCCGCCGCCTCCGCGGCCGGGCGCGCCGTCGAGGAGACCAGCGGGCTGACGTCGGCGAAGGGCCGCGCCGCCTGGGTGGGCGAGCGCGGGGCGGGCGAGCGCGACCCGGGCTCGGTCGCCCTCCTGCGGTTCCTGGAGGAGCTGCGCGACGTCCTCTCCTGAGCGCGGCCCCGTGGCGCCTCTGTGGGGGTCGCGCCACGGGCGCCCCGGCGGACGGGGAGAGGACGGCCGCCGGCGCCGCGGTGCGTACGCGCCGCGGCGCCGGGCCGGGGCCCGCGAGGTCCGGAAGGACCGGGCCACCCCCGTGACCGGGGGCGAGGTCGGGGGCACGGGCGCCGCGGTGGACACTGGAGGTCCGTCGAGGCAGTCCGCACAGGGGGTAACCGTGTCACGTCCGCTCACAGTCGTCACCGGCGGCAGCCGGGGCATCGGCGCCGCCACCTGCGTCAGGCTGGCCTCCGACGGCCACGACCTGGTACTGGGCTACGCGAGCGACGAGGGGGCGGCCGCCCGGACCGCGGCCGCGGTGCGGGAGGCCGGCGCGCGCTGCGTCACCGTGCGCGCGGACACCTCCTCGGAGGAGGACGTCGAGCGGCTCTTCGACTCGGCCGCCCCGCTGGGGCGGGTCACCGGCCTGGTCAACAACGCCGGTGTCACCGGCCCGCTGGGCAGGCTCGCGGACGCCTCGGCCGACGTCCTGCGCAGGGTGGTCGACGTCAACCTGCTCGGCTACCTGCTGTGCTGCCGCCGGGCCGCCCGGGACATGGCCGCGCACGGCTCGGGTTCCATCGTCAACGTGTCCTCCGCGGCCGCCACGCTCGGCAGCCCCGGCGAGTACGTGCACTACGCCGCGACCAAGGCCGCGGTGGACGCCCTCACCGTGGGCCTGTCGAAGGAGCTGGGCCCCGACGGGGTCCGCGTCAACGCCGTGGCGCCCGGCGTGATCGAGACCGGCATGCACGCGGCGATGGGCGACCCCGACCGCCCGGCCAAGGCCGCCGCCACGCGCATCCCCCTGGGCCGGCCCGGGCAGGACTTCGAGATCGCCGCCGCGGTCTCGTGGCTGCTGTCCCCCGAGGCCGCCTACGCGACGGGCACGGTGCTGCGCGTCTCCGGGGGCCTCTGAGGCGCCCGGCGGCGGTCGCGCCCGGCGCGTGCCCGGCAGCGCGCGGCCGGACGGGCGGGCCGACGGCGGGCGCCCGGCGCGAGGGGGTCTGCGGGCGGCGTGCCGGCCCCCGGTTCCGCCGGTGGCAAGGCGAACCCGCGGCCCGCGGCCCGCCCCGTGAGCTGTACCATCGGGGCCGGATTCTCCCCCTCGTCCGCGTGCTCCCCCGGTCCCGGAGAAAGCCGTGCGACAGGGCTTTCACCACAGACGGAAACGGACGTTCATGGACGCTGACGACACCCAGGTCATGACCAGGACCGGCGAGTTCACCACCACCGTGAGCTGGGAGACCCCGGTCCGCGGTCGGGTCGCCGCGGCGGTGGACCGCCTCTCCGGCCCCCTGGCCGACCTGCTGGAGCGCGACGCCAACGACGGCGACACCCGCATGCTCGTCGCCGACTTCTTCAGTGTCGGACTGAATTTCAGCAAGTACCAGGACATGACCACCGAGTACCGCACGAGCGGCGACTCGATCGATTACGCGATCATGCTGGAGGGCAAGCTGTTCGCCCCCGTCGAGGTGCGGCGGATCGGCCAGGAGCTCGACCAGCGCAACATCCAGATGTCGCGGCGCCTGGCGGCGGACGAGGGCGCCGAGTGGGTGATCCTCACCAACGGCCGCCGCTGGCGGGTCTACCACCTGCGCCCCGACGGCGAGGGCGGCAACACCCCGGTCGAGGTCCTCGACGTGGACCTCCTGGACACGGACGCCTACCACCGCAACATCGACGCCCTGTTCCACCTCACCCGCGAGTCCGTCGACCACGGCCGGCTGGACGCGCTGCGCCAGTGGAAGGAGGCCGTCGAGGCGGCCCCGCTGGCCGAGGTGCTGCGCGGGGACGCCGTGGTCGCGGCGATCCGCGACCAGCTGCTCGCCGCCACGGGGCACCGGGGCCACGCCGGCGACGCCGAGGAGATCCGCCGCGCCCTGACCGACACCGTCGTCGCACGGGGCCTGCTCCCCGCCGGGGAGTGACTCCCCCGGGGCTCCCCGGGACCGGAGGGGCCCCGGGGAGGCCCGGTCACGGCCTTCGTCCGGTTCGCGCCATACTGTCCCCGAACGCATCCGGACGACAGGCGGACCCGGACGGCCCGTGCGCCGGGGCCCGCCGGAGGACCCGTGAACGAGACTCCCCCGACGACCCCGCTCGTGGCCGGCGACCCCGCACAGGTCGGCCCGTATCCCCTGCACGGCCGGATGAACACCGGGGGCTCCGGTGTCACCTACGCCGCCCCGGACGGGCACGGCGGCTGGGCCGCGCTCACCGTGGTCCGCGAGGAGCACGTGGCCGTCCCCGGCTTCCGGTCCCGGTTCGCCCACCACGCCGGCCTGGTCCAGCGGGTGCGCTCACCCCGTGTGGCCCCGCTGCTCGCCGCAGACGGCTCCGCCCCGCGCCCGTGGTTCGCGACCGCGTACGTCCCCGGGCCGACCGTGCGCGACATGGTCGCCACGCACGGGCCGATGCCCGGCGGCCAGGTCCGCGAACTCGCCGCCGGCATCGCGGCGGCGCTGGCCGACGTCCACGCCGCCGGAGCCGTCTACCCGAACCTGACCCCGGCCGGCGTGGTCCTGGGTCCGGACGGCCCCGTGTTGACCGGTTTCGAGGCGCACGTTGCCGCGGCCGACTCGGCGGGCTGGGTCGACCCGGAGTGCTTCACCGGCCGCCTGTCCCCCTCGATCGACATGTTCTCCTGGGGGTCGGTGGTGGCCTTCGCCGCGACCGGCAGGGCTCCGTTCGGCACCGGCGACCCGGACGCGGTGGCGCACCGGCACGAGAACGGACGCCCGGACCTGTTCGGGGTGCCCCGGGACCTGGCCGGCCCGGTCTCGGCCGCGCTGGTGCCGCTGGCGGAGGACCGCCCGGACGCGGCGGGCCTGGCCCGCGCGCTGACCGGTTCCGGCGGGCCCCCGCCGCCTCCCGAGCGGAAGCGGTCCGGGACGGGACCGGCCGTCGCCCTGGCCGCGGCGGCGCTGGTCCTGGTTCTGCTGGGCGCGGCCCTGGCCCTGTGGGCACTGGGTCGCGAAGGCGGGTCGGCCGGAACCGGGGGCTCCGCCGTCGGCATGGAGCGGGTGGGGACGCAGCAGGCGTCCGGGTCCGGGGGCTGAGCCCCGGCGGGTCGCCCGCCGCGCCGGAGGGCTCCCTCCGCCGCGGCGGGGAGACCGCGCCCTCCGGTGCCGTTTACCCCCATTGACAGCAGTGACCCACGACACAACAATGAGTTTGGGAGCGCTCCCAGACGTGTCGACCGCTCACCCCCCGGCGGAAGGACCCCCACAGTGAGACCGGTACGAAGAAAAGCTGCACCGGCCCTCGGCGCCGCCCTGGCGCTCTCGGCGACCCTCCTCGCGGCCTCCCCCGTTCAGGCCGACGAGGAACCCACCGAACACATCGTCAACGGAGGCTTCGACGACGGCACCACCGGATGGTGGGGCAGCCCCTCCATCGCGCCCGAGGTCACGGAGGACGGACGGCTGTGCGCCGACATCCCCGGCGGAACCGCCGATCCGTGGGACGTGATCATCGGCCAGGACGGCGTCCCCCTGCGTGCGGGCGAGTCCTACACCTTCTCCTTCACCGCCTCCGGGACCGGGTCGCGGCCCGTCCGCGCGCTCGTCCAGGAACCCGTCGACCCCTGGCGCACCGAGCTCGACGAACGCGCGTTCCTCACCGAGGAGGCCTCCGCCCACGCGTTCGTCTTCACGGCGGACGAGGACCGCGACGACGCCCAGGTGGCCTTCCAGGTCGGCGGCGCGGCCGAGCCCTGGACGCTCTGCCTGGACGACGTGTCCCTGCTCGACGGCGCCGAACCCCCCGTGTACGTGCCCGACACCGGCCCGCGCGTGCGCGTCAACCAGCTCGGCTACCTGCCCGAGGGCCCCAAGAACGCCACCGTCGTCACCGACGCCGCCGATCCCCTCCCCTGGACGCTGTCCGACGCGGACGGCGCGGTCGTCGCCGACGGCGACACCGTCCCCCACGGCCCCGACGCCTCGTCCGGCCAGAGCGTCCACACCGTCGACTTCGGCGGCTTCACCGAACCCGGTGAGGGGTACACGCTGACCGCCGACGGCGAGACGAGCCATCCCTTCGCCGTCTCCGCCGACCTCTACGAGGACCTGGCCGCGGACGCCCTGTCCTTCTACTACCCCCAGCGCAGCGGCATCGGGATCTCGGACGCGATCGCCCCCGGCTACGGACGCGGGGCCGGACACGTCGGCGTCGCGCCCAACCAGGGCGACACCGAGGTCCCCTGCCATCCCGCGACCCCCTGCGACTACACACTGGACGTGTCCGGCGGCTGGTACGACGCGGGCGACCACGGCAAGTACGTGGTCAACGGCGGCATCTCCGTCCACCAGCTGATGAGCGTCCACGAGCGCGCCCTGCACGCGCCGACCGGCAACCCCGAGCGCGCGGGCGACTCCACCCTGCGCCTGCCCGAGCGGGACAACGGCGTCCCCGACGTCCTGGACGAGGCCCGCTGGGAGATGGAGTTCCTGATGGCCATGCAGGTGCCCGAGGGAGAACCCCTGGCCGGCATGGCCCACCACAAGGTCCACGACGCGGCGTGGACGGCGATCCCGATGCTGCCCGCCGACGACCCCCAGCCCCGTTACCTGCACCCGCCGTCGACGGCCGCCACCCTCAACCTCGCGGCGACCGCGGCCCAGTGCTCCCGGGTCTTCGAGCCCTACGACGCGGAGTTCGCCGCCTCCTGCCTGGAGTCGGCGGAGACCGCCTGGGCCGCCGCCGCGGCCCACCCCGAGGAGTACGCCCCACCGACCGGCGAGGGCGGCGGCCCCTACGACGACACCGACGTCTCCGACGAGTTCTACTGGGCGGCCGCGGAGCTGTACCTGGCCACGGGCGACGACGGGTACGAGGACGCCGTCACCTCGTCCGGCCTGCACGCCGACCCCGGGGTGTTCGGACCCGGCGGGTTCGACTGGCGCTACACGGCGCCGCTGGGGGTCCTCCAGCTGGCCTCGGTGCCCAACGACCTGTCCGACGGGGCCCGGGACGCGCTGGTCGAGGGCGCCGGGCAGTACCTGGACAACGTCGGGTCCCACCCGTACGGCCTGGCCTACGCGCCCGAGGACGGGGTCTTCGCCTGGGGCTCCAACAACCTCGTGCTGAACAACCTGGTGGTGCTGTCGACCGCCTACGACGTCAGCGGGGACGCGGCCTTCCGGGACGCGGTCCTGGAGGGGATGGACTACGTGCTGGGCCGCAACGCCCTCAACCAGTCCTACGTCACCGGGCACGGCACCAACGACGCGGTCAACCAGCACAGCCGCTGGTACGCCCACCAGCTCGACCCGTCGCTGCCCGCCCCGCCCCCCGGTTCGCTCGCCGGAGGGCCCAACTCGGACACGGCCACCTGGGACCCGGTGACCGAGGCCGACCTGGCGGGGTGCGCCCCCCAGTTCTGCTACATCGACGACATCGGCTCCTACGCCACCAACGAGCTGACCGTCAACTGGAACTCGACGCTGGCGTGGGTGTCCGCGTTCGCCGTCGAACAGCTCCGGTAGCCGCCCGGTCCGGGACCCGGTGACCGGGCCCGGACCGGCCACAGATCCATCCGGGAGGACGGGGCCCCTCAGGAGAGCGTGGGGCCCCGTCCGACATCCTCCCCCTGGACGTCCGGGGAGGGCCCGGCCGCCGGGGCCGCTCCCCCGCCCGGGCCGGCGGGAGCAGCGCGTCGCCGGACCGCCTACTCCAGGGGCAGCCGCAGGATCCGGTCGTCGCCGTCGCGCGGTTCGCCCCGGCCGTCCAGGTTGCTGGTGCCCAGCCACAGACCGTCCCCGCCGGGGACGGCCACCACCGTGCGCAGGCGGCCGTAATCCCCCTCCAGGTGGGCGACCGGCTCGCCCGCTCCGCCGTCACCGGTGAGCGGCACCTCCCAGAGCCGCTCGCCGCGCAGGCCCGCCACCCACAGGGAGCCGCCCGCGAAGGCGGCGCCGCTCGGGGAGGCCTCCGCGGTGGTCCACGTGACCAGCGGGTCGACGTACTCGTCCCCGCCGCCGGGCCCCTCCACCTCGGGCCACCCGTAGTTGTCGCCCGGCTCGATCAGGTTGACCTCGTCCAGCCGGTTCTGGCCGAACTCGGTGGCGTAGAGGCTGCCGTCCCCGTCCCAGGCCAGGCCCTGCACGTTGCGGTGCCCGTAGCTGTACGTGTAGTTGCCGAACGGGTTGTCCGGGGCGGGCTCCCCGTCCGGGGTGAGGCGCAGGACCTTGCCCCCGAGGGAGCCGGTGTCCTGGGAGTTCCGCGGGTCCCCGGCATCGCCGGTCCCCGCGTAGAGGAGGCCGTCGGGGCCGAATTCGATCCGGCCGCCGTTGTGGGTGGACGCCGAGGGGATCCCGTCGAGGACCGTCTCCGGCTCGCCCAGGCCTCCCCCGTCCGGGTCGTACTCCATCCGGCCGATCCGGTTGTCGGAATCCGTCGTGTAGTAGGCGTACACGTAGGGCTCCTCGGGGAAACCGGGGTCGACGGCCAGTCCCAGCAGGCCGCCCTCCCCGGACGGGGACACCCCGGGGACGGTCCCGGCGCCGGTGACGGTGCCGTCGTCCGCCACGCGGACGACGTCGGCGGAGTCGCGCTGGGCGACCAGAGCCGAGCCGTCGGGGAGGAACGCGACGCCCCACGGCACCTCCAGGCCGGTGGCGACGTCCTCCGGCTGCCCGGGCTCGGAGGCGGTCGTCCCGGGGTCGGTCTCACCGGTTCCGGTGGTCACGCCCTCGGGGGTGCTGCAGGCGGAGAGCAGGAGGAGGGCGCCGAGGGCGGAGAGGGTACGCGAGGCGGGTCCGGCGGTCGATGTGTGCACCATGTCCGCTCCCTTCCCCGTGACGGCCCGTGTACGCCCGGTTCCTCACCCGCGGTCGCGCGTGCTGTTCTCGTGCCCCTCGCGGAGCTCCTCGAACAGGCGGTCCACATCGGTGAGCAGCGCGCTGTACACGGGCCACCGGTCCCGGTCCCGATCCTCGCCGAGCTCCTGCCGCGCCCGCTCCACCCCGCGCTCCCCCGCGTCCAGGCAGGCGCGCAGGTCGGCGGAGGCGGAGGAGCGCTCCGGCTCCTCGGCGTCGCAGACGGCCCGGAACGCGTCGGCCGCGCCGTTCAGGAGCTGCGCGAACCCGCTCAGGAAGGCGTCGTCCGGTGCGGGGAACCTCCCCCCGGAGTCGGTCGAGTACCGCAGGGTGCGCACGACGGACCGGAGGTGGCGCGAGGCCCGGCCCAGGGCGGAGATCCAGGCCCGGTACGCGTCCGGGTCGCCCTGGGGCCCGCGACCGCCCAGGGCCCTGCGCGGGTTGAGGCGCACCCGCTCCTCCTGCTTGGCGACCGCGGCCCGCGCGTTGCGCTCGGTGTCGTCGAACCCCTCCGCGACGCGCGCCCAGTGGTCGAGATCGGCCAGGCCGTCGTTCCCCCGCCCGAGCCCCTCGGCCATCTCGTGCGACAGGTGGCGCAGGCCGTCGGCGAAGTCGAGCACCGCGTTCTCGGCGTCGCGGAAGCGGATGGCGGGGGCGAGGACCGTGTTCGTCACCACGGCCGCGCCCGCGCCCACCATGACCATGGCCAGGAGCGAGCCGAGGTCGCCGGGGCTGGCCGCCGTGCCCCCCGCCAGGGCGAAAGCCGCGACGACGGGGATCTGGGAGCCCTGCGAGCCGAAGACGGCGGCCTGGCCCAGGACGAGGGCGAACAGGACGAGCAGGGCGAAGATCCACAGCTCGGGGCCCACGGTGAGACCGCCCAGGCCCGCGATCAGCGCGCCCGTCACGACCGCGGCCACGTAGCGGCCGGACTGGAGCACCGACCCGTAGACGCTGGGGCGCACGACCAGGAGGGCGGAGAACGGCGCGAACCCGATCTGCTGCGTGTCCATCAGCAGGGTGCCCACCCCCAGGGCGAGGGTCGCGGCCACGGCGCACTTGAGGATGAGGACGGCGGTCTCGCGCTCGTGTCCCCGCCGTTCGAAGGCCCTGCGCCCCCACCGGCGCCAACGCTCCACGGGTCCCGTCCGATGCCGCTGCGCCACCCCGTCCCCTCCTGTCCTCGTCCGCCGCCGGGGAGGGGGGCCCGTTCCCGTGCCCCCGGCCCGGCGGAGCAGTCCCGCCGCGGGCCGTCCCCGCTGTCACCGTCGCTTCCCCCTCCGGCGCTTCCGACACGTCGCGGGGCCCCCGGCACCGCGGCGTCCCCGTCCTCGCGGCTCAGGCCCCGGGGGCGGTCCCCAGGTAGACGGTGTTCGACGCGGGCGCCTCCTGGTAGGGGCTGGCGAAGGTCACCACCTCGCTGCGCACCCCGCCGAAGGCGAGCCGCAGGACGTCCTCGTAGTCGGCGTCCGGCGGGTCGTTGGACCAGAGCGCGAACACCCCGCCGGGGTGCAGGCTCCCGGCGAGGCGGCGCACCCCCTCCGGCTCGTAGAAGGGTGCGTGGGACGGGTGGAGCAGGTGTCGGGGCGAGTGGTCGATGTCGACCACGACCGCGTGGAACCGGCTGCCCGGGGCCTCCGGGTCCAGCCCCTCCGAACCCAGGGCCCGTGCGAAGAAGTCGCCGCGCGCCAGCCGGCAGCGGGGGTCGGCGGACAGCACGGCCCCCGCCGGGACGAGCCCCTCCCGGTGCCAGTCGACCACCTCGCCCAGCGCCTCCACCACCAGGAGCGAGCGCACACCGGGGTCGTCGAGCACGGTGAGGGCGGTGTGGCCGAGCCCGAGCCCGCCCACGACCACGTCGTACCCGTCCGGCGGCTCCGCGCCGGGGCCCGCGCGCAGTTCGGCCAGGGCGAGGCGGGCCACCTCCACCTCCGCGGCGGTGAAGGCGCTGGACATCAGGAAGTCGTCGTCGAGCTTGATCTCGTAGACGTCGTCGCCCACGAGGGGGTCCCAGCGGCGGCGCAGGCTGATCACCCCCATCGGGGTGGGCCGGTGGTCGAGTTCCCGGAAACGTGGGCTCAAGGTCGGTGCTCCAGACAGGAGAGGGCGGGTGTCCCGCCCACCGTAGGGGGCGCCGCCCGCCCGGGGGCCGGTTCCGCGCCGGACACGCCTCAGCGGCGGACCATCACGAGCACCCCGCAGGACCAGCCGAGCAGCGGGATCCGCTCCCAGCCCGAACGCGACTCCAGGTCGCCGATCAGCCCCTCCACCTCCAGCCGGTGGCCCTCGGAGTCCGTGCCCTCCGCGTGCCGTGCGAGGTCGGCGACGACGTAGAAGCCGCCCCGGTCCACGAGCGACAGCGCCTCGTCCAGGTGGGTGAACTTGCCCGGCCACGCGTCCGCGAACACCAGGTCGTAGCCGGGGCCGGCGTCGTCCGCCCGACCGGTCAGCCACTCGCCGCCGTCGGCCTCGTAGACCGTCACGCGCGGGTCCACGGTGTGGTGGCGGCGGGCCACGCCGAGGCACTCGGGGTCGTTGTCGACGGTCTCCAGGACGGACTCCCGGTCCATCCCGGCGAGCAGCCACGCGGTACCCGCCCCGGTGCCGGTGCCCAGTTCGAGCAACCGCCCTCCGGGCTTGGACGCCGCCAGGGCCCGGAGCAGGCGGCCGACGCCCTCCTCGCAGGACATGGTGAAGCCGATGGCCTCGGTGTCGGCCTCGATCGCGGCCAGGGACGCGGGTCGCCGGTCCGGCGCTGTGGTCGCCATGTGGCGGGGCTCCTCGCTGTTCGCCTTGCCCGTCGGGTCGAGGCTACGGCGGCGGGGAGGGCCGGTCCAGCACCCGGACGGGGCGCACGGCGCGCGTCGGCCCCGGCGCGCCGGTCCGGACGGTCCCCGCCGCTCCGGCCGGTGCGACGGATTCGCGTCCCGACGTGTGGACGGGCCGTGGAACGGCTAGGGGGTGGGAACCGGAAGGCACCGAGCAATTGGGAGGCAGCGATGGTCGACGAAACCGGTGCTCCTCCCCGCCGCCCCTGGTTCCGGGGGGCTCTGCGGGGGGTCGTGGGCGCGATGGCCATGAGCGGGATGCGGCAGGTGGCGGTCGGCGTGGGGGCCATCGAGAGGACGCCGCCCGACGCCGTCCTCAAGGAGGGCGTGCCCCTCCTGCTGGAGAGCGTGCCCGAGCACCGCAGGTCGGCCGCCGTGGAACTGGCCCACTGGGGGTACGGCGCGACGGCGGGGGCGGCGTTCGCCCTCCTGCCCGCCCGGCTGCGCCGTTCGCGGCTGACCGGGCCGGTGTACGGCGTCGCGGTCTGGGGCCTGTTCGAGGTGGCCGTCGCCCCGGTGCTGGGACTGGCCCACGCGCGCGGGTCCAGGCCGCGCGAGCGGTGGGCGCTGCTGATCGACCACGTCGTCTTCGGGTTCGTCGTCGGCACGCCCCCCGAGGCGGGCATCGCCGGCTCCGACGGCCCGGACGGGGAGCCGGGCGGTGAGCCCCGCGGGGACGGCTCCGGCGCCGGGGGGACCGGGCCGGAGGACCGCCGCCGCGGCGCCTGACCGGGCGGACCGGGCCCGGCCGGGAGAAGAGTTTGGGTTCCAGCGGCCGGGCCCTACTCCTGCGCCTTCTGGAGGCGCACGTAGGCGAGTTGCAGCCAGTCGGACACCGCCACGGCGCTGAACACCGCTCCCGCGCTCCGGGTGAGGGCGGGCGCGAACACCAGCCCGAAGGCGTAGCCGGTGGCCACCCACTGGGCCAGGCAGAAGGGGCAGGTGACCAGCTCGCCGACCGCCTTGCGCCCGCCCTCGCCGCGCACCTCCTCGTCGAGCTCGGCCGGCGCGGAGGCCCCCCGGAAGCGCGTGAAGAACGACCGCAGCGGGCTGGTCACCGGGTCCTTGGCCAGCAGCCGCGACAGCTTGTGGGTGGTGAGCCCCATCAGCGCCAGGTCCCAGGGCCCCACCGAGGCGGCGGCCTTGCTCCGGCGGGAGCGGCTCGCGACGAGCGCCCCCGCCGCCACCAGGGCCGCGTAGCCGGACGCCACCGCGGCGTAGCCGACGAGCGGCTGGTCGCTGCCCCCGCGGTAGGCCTCCGCCTCCTGCCGGACGGTCTCCTTGACGCTCTCCGCGCCGGAGGTGTCGTCAGTCATCGTCCCCGTTCCTCCTTCGTCTCGTTCCGCCTCCGTTGCCGGACCTGGTGCGGGCCCAGTCGTGCAGCGCCTCCCTGTCGGCCGCCCCGTCGACGTTGACGGCGGCCTCGATCAGCGCGAGGTGCGTGAAGGCCTGGGGGAAGTTGCCCAGCTGGGTGCCGTCCGCGGTCATCTCCTCGGCAAGGAGCCCCAGTTCGCCCCCGCTCCCGCACAGCCGCTCGAACCTCTCCCTCGCCTCGTCGGTCCGCCCGGCGAGGACGAGCGCGGACACCATGTCGAACGAGCAGAGGAGGAAGGCGCCCTCCGGGGTGCCGATCCCGTCGCCGGTCTCCTCGGGGTCGTACCTGCGGATCAGGCCGCCGCCCTCGCCCAGTTCGGCCTCCACGCGCTCCAGGGTGCGGAGCACACGCGGGTCGGTGCCGTCGAGGAAGCCCAGGAGCGGGATCCGCAGCAGCGAGCCGTCCACGTTGGCCGCGCCGTAGGACTGGACGAAGGAGCCGGTGGACGGGTCGTAGCCGTGGTCGAGGACGTCCCGGCGGATCGCGCGGGCCTCCTCGCGCCATGCCTCCAGCGGCACCTCGTCCTCCCCGCCGGTCATCTCCGCGAGCTGGACCGCGCGGTCGAGGCACACCCAGGCGTAGACCTTGGAGCTGGTCCAGTGCCGGGGATCCGACCTGACCTCCCACATGCCCTCGTCCGGCTCCCGCCACAGCTCGCGCGCCGACTCGACCACGGTGGCGAGCCGGGCCAGCTCGTCCGGCGGCAGGCTCCCGGTGGCGTCCTCGTAGGAGAGGGCCGCGTCGAGGATGTGCCCGTAGACGTCCAGCTGGTGCTGCGAGTAGGCCGCGTTGCCGGTCCGGACCGGCCGCGCTCCGCCGTACCCGGACAGGTGGTCCAGGACCTCCTCCTCGGGGGGCGGTTCCTCGTCGACCGTCTCCACGGGCGGGAGCCATCCCTTCGGGCGACCGCACACCCGCAGCAGGAAGCTCAGGTAGCTCCCCGCCTCGGCCTCGTGCCCGAGGCGGAGGAAGGCCAGCACCACGAGGGCCGCGTCGCGGTGCCACACGTAGCGGTAGTCCCAGTTCCTGGTCCCTCCCGGCCACTCCGGCAGGGAGGTGGTGGGCGCGGCGATCAGGGCTCCGCTCTCCTCGTGGAGCAGCCCGCGCAGGGTGAGCGCGCTGCGGCGCACGTGGGTGGCCCCCGCGCCATCGTAGTCGGTCCGTGCCGACCACGCCCGCCACGCGTCCACCGTCCCCCGGAGCAGGGCGCGCCCCTCCCCCAGGTCGACGCGGCGCTCGCCGTGGAGGTAGTCCAGCGCGAAGACCGCGGTGTCCCCCTCGGAGAGCTCCACCAGGAACTCGGGGTCGCCGTCCCCGGTGAGGCCGGGGCCGGGAGCGCCCGACAGCAGCGGGCCCGACGCCTCCCTCAGGCCCCCGTCCACGCTCTCCCACCGCGGCTCCGAGCGTCCGAAGTCGGGACGGGCACGCAGTCGGGAGCGCACGGAGGTGGTGCCCGACCTGCACTCGACGAGCCGCACGAGGACGCCCTCGCGGTACAGGCCCTCCTTCCCCCCGGGGGTCCGCACCGCGAGCAGGTCGCGGACCGCGACCTCCACCCCGTCGCCCCGCCACAGGGTCTCCAGGACGAGTGTCTCGTCCACGTAGGCGCGCTCCGCCGGCCGCGCCCCCTGGACCTCCAGGGTCCACTCCCCGCCGCGGTCCGGGTCGAGGATCCCGGACAGGAACGCGGGCCCGTCGAACCTCGGCGCGCACAGCCACGTGACCGTGCCGTCCGGTGTGGTGAGAGCCGCGGTGTGGCAGTCCGAGAGGAAGCCGTGGTCCCCGATGCCCGTCGTCCCCTGCCCCATCGGCCCCTCCCCGTGGTCCTCCCGCGAGCGCTTCCTCTCCGCCTGCCCTGGGAAGGACGGGACGAAACGACACTTCAGAGTCCTGGTGTGCACATAAGGAACCACTGCCCCGGGTAGCGCAGGGGGAAGGACCCGAGTTCGTGACGGAGGTCGGTATGGAGACCGGGAACGGGGGACGCCGGGTGGCCGTCGTCAGCGGCGCCAGCGCCGGCGTCGGCCGGGCGACCGCGCGGGAGTTCGCCCGCCGAGGCTACGCGGTGGCCCTCCTCGCGCGCGGCGCGAAGGGGCTGGCCGCCGCCGAGCGGGAGGCGCACGAGGCCGGGGTCCCCTCGCTGGCCGTCCGCACGGACGTCGCGGACGCCGCGGCGGTGCGCGAGGCCGCGGCCCGGACCGAGGCCGCGCTCGGCCCGGTGGACGTGTGGGTGAACGCGGCCTTCGCCTCGGTCATCGCCCCCTTCGGAGAGGTGGAGCCCGAGGAGTACCGCCGGGTCACCGACGTCTGCTACCACGGCTACGTCCACGGCACGCGGACCGCGCTGGAGCTGATGGCGCCCCGGAACCGGGGCGTGGTCGTGCAGGTCGGGTCGGCCCTGGCCTACCGGGGCATCCCCTTCCAGTCCGCGTACTGCGGGGCCAAGCACGCGGTGCGCGGGTTCACCGACTCCGTGCGCGCCGAACTGGTGCACGCCCGGTCGCGGATCAGGTTGACGGAGGTCCACCTGCCGGCGGTCAACACCCCGCAGTTCTCGTGGGTCCGCTCGCGGATGGGGGCGCGGACCAGGCCCGTGCCGCCGGTCTACCAGCCGGAGGTGGCGGCGCGCGCGATCGTGTGGGCCGCCGAGCACCCCCGGCGCCGCCGGTACTGGGTGGGCGCGTCGACCGTGGGCACCGTGCTGGCGCAGCGTCTCGCCCCGAGGGCGCTCGACCTCCAGCTGGGCCTCTCCGGCAGGGACAGCCAGGTCCGGGACGAGCCCGCGCCCGAGCGGGACAACCTGTTCGAGCCCGTGGACGACGTGCTGGACTTCGGAGCGCACGGGGAGTTCGACGACGAGGCGTGGGGCGTCAGCCCCCTCGACGAGCTGAACCGCAGGCGCCGTCCCGCGGCCCTGGTCGGCGCCGCCGCGCTGGCGGCGGGGGCCGCGGTCTACGCGTCCCGCCGGCTCCGTCGGTGAGGGGCTCGACCGGCACGGCGGCCGGGGAGCCGGGGTGTCCCGGCCGGAGGCGGGGCGGGGGCGCGGGGGCCGGCGAACGGGTCCGACAGGACATGTCCGAGAGCGAGGAGGAAGAAGATGACCGAGCACGATCCGACCGTGGACGACGCGTGGGAGGACTTCCACTCGGCGGTGAACATGACCGGTGAGGAGCTGCGCGAGTGGCTGCTGACCAACGCCTCCGGCGAGGAGGGCTTCCGGCCGGAGCCCGGCCACACGGTGTCCCGGCGGGGCGAGGCGGTCGTGAACCTGCTCTCCAAGCGCCGTGTCGACGTGACGGGGGCCGACGTCGAGCTGATGCGCGAGGTGTCGGATCTCGTCCGGCGCGAACTGGCGGACCCGCACCGCGAGGATCCCGGCTGGCGGCGCCGCCTGATGTCGGTGGGGCACGACCCGCTCAGCCCAGACTCGGCGCGGCCCGACGAGGAGGACCTCGCGTAGCCGGGCCGGGCCCACCGGTGCAGGGCCGCCCGACGGGGAGTCCGTCCGGCCGCCGAGACCCGGCCCGGTCCCCGTCCGGTGTCCGCCACCACCAGGCACACTCTCGCCCGACCGGATACGAGCCCCGGCAGAGCAGCGGCCGACGGACCGGTGAGGGACAGGAGGGACAGGGGTCCCGGAGGGTGACGAAGGGCAGGAAGGCGAAGGGGCGGCGCCCGGTACGGGCTCCGCCCCTCTCCGTTCCCCCTCAGCCCTCGCCGTCGGGCCCGCGCTGCCCCCGGTACTGGGAGGCCTGGCGGGCGATCTCGTCCTCCAGGACGGCCCGCTGCCTGACCTTGTCGCTGCGCATCCGCCGATCGTTCTCGTTGCGGTCGGCCTGCTGCTGGGCGTCCAAGCGCCCCACATCCCGATCTGTGTCCACCTGGAGCTGCTTGCGCCGGATCCGCAGCTTCTCCCCGTGGCGCTCCCGGTGGAAGTCGGCCCGGGCGGTGTACAGCTCGTCGTACTTGCTCGCCCCTCCGAGCACCTTGGTCAGGACCGGGAACAGGTCCACGGCAACCAGCAGGAGCCTCAACAGCAGCACCGCCGCCATGACGTAGAAGTTCCCCCTGGCGAGCTCGCCCAAGGCCTCCATCTCGTCGATGATCCCGTGCTCCCCCTCCGCGGCGGTCCGGTCCGCGACCTTCTCGTCGATCAGCTCGCCGCGCGCGGAGGCGAAATCCGCTGTCGACACCCCCGAAGCGGAAGTGAGGCCCTCCACCTCGGAGTCGAGTTCCAGCAGGTTGGCCTGGTAGGAGGAGAGCCGGCTGTCCTCCTCGAACGCGTCGGCCTCGCCGCGCAGCCGCTGACAGTTGACGCCCTCACCCGCTCGGCCGGTCAGCCCGTCTCCGGAACTGCCGTTGCACTCCAGACGGGCCAGCTCCTGCTTCTCCTCCAGCTGGCCCCGGAGGGAGTCGACGTGTTCCTGCACGCGGTCGCGTTCGGCGACCGTCGCTGCCAGCGCGGACCGGTCGGCGGCGAGAGTGCTGCCGCCGACCGTCAACAGGAACTCCTCCGTGCAGGACGGATCGGTGCTCTGTTCTCCCGACACCGGGTTGCAGCGCTCCAGCGACGACCGGAAGGCCGCCTCCTCCTGCTGCCGGTCGACCCGGATCTCCTGTTCGACGGACGGCCGGAAGACGTAGAGGAGCACGGGCTCGGCGACGACCACGCTGACCAGCACGGCCAGGATGATCCGCCCCGTGTAGTCGCGGAACCGGTGGCCCTTCTTCACACCGTGCATGGTCGAGAGCATCCAACAGTCGAAGACCAGGATGAGCCCGGCCCAGAACGCGGCGGCGGGGACCAGGAGCGGCCACGGGGTGTCGGTGAACCGGCCGAGCGCGACGAAGACGGCGATCCCGGCCAGGAGGGAGGTGCAGACGACCACCAGCCCCTGGAGGGTGTAGCGGGGGCGTTCCTCGGGGACCTCGTCCAGGAGGTCCTCGTCGACGCCGGTCAGGCGGCGCAGCACACGGCTTGTCCAGGCGCGGAATCTGTACGGACGGCTCTCGGGAGGGAGCCGGGGCTCCTCCGCGGTCTCCGGGCGGGAGCCCGCCTCCGGTGGGGCGACGGTGCTATGCGTCATGGTCGTCCTCGCTCAGGCCCTCCGAATAGGAGCGCCGCCCCCTCACTCCGTTCTCGGGGCCGTCACCGACGGCGGCCTCGCGAGGCAGGACGTGGTCTCCCTCCGTCCTCCCTCCCCCGGAGCGCGGGTCCTCACCGGTCTGCGCGACGATCTCGCCGGTGTCCACGGCGGGCTCCGCCACCGTCGTGTTCCGCTCACCGCTGCCGATCGACTCGGTGCGCATCGGGAACATCTCGGGGTCGACGAAGTCGACGACCTCGGCGGCGGTCATGGCGCCGTCCACATAGTTCTCCCGGATCGCCGTCTGGGCCAACTGGGAGCGGACCTGCATACGGCGGTGCTCGTCCTCACGTGCCCAGGTCTCCCTGCGCAGGGCGAGATCGCGCTCCCACTCCCCCTGGCGCTGCCGCTCCTGCCGTTCGGCCTCCTCGCGCTCCCTTTCCCGGGTGAGGGCCCGCTCGCGCTCGGCGGTGATGCGGTGCGCGACCTCGGTCGGGTCGATGCGGCCCTCGGCCAGCGCCAGCATGACCGCGTTGATGGTGTCGTTCTGGACAGCCTCGCTGAGCCCGGCCATGATCGAACGGGTGTGGTTCGTGACCTTCTCCTTCATCAGGTGGTCGTGCTCGGTGCGGGCCACCTCGACCTCCTGTTCGTGACGGGTGGTGCGCCATGTCCCCCGCGTCTCACGGAGGCTGTTCGGGGTGAGCACCTCCGTACCGACGTACTCGATCCGCATCCCCCGGACCTCGGGCGGCGACAGGTCGATGAACGCCTTGACGTGGCTCCACACCAGCTCGCGGACGTCGTTGATGTCGGCCAGCCTGAGGTTCTGGGCGATCTGCGGCAGCTTGTCGTAGCGCCTCATGTAGCCGGTCAGGAAGCGGTCGGCGTCTCCCCGGCCCTCGCTGACCACGGTCACCGGGTCGATGACCGTACAGGCGAAGGTCGTCCGAACCTCGAACTCGTCGTCCTCCGCGGAGGGGATCGAGAGGACCACCACGACCGCGACGTCGTGTCCGACGTCGACCAGGCTCACGTGGTCCGCCTCGACGACGCGGTTGTCGTCGAGGGCGAGACCGCCCCTGTCCACGTGGAACGCGCCGCCGCTGCGGTAGACGCGCACCTGATGGGCGGCGGGTTGCGGCAGTTCGGAGGCCTCGCGGCGACGGCCGCGCAGGTTGAGGAATCCCTGTCGGGCCGGAGCGCCCAGGGCGCGTTCCTCCACGACCGGATAGGTGGCGGGTTTCATGTCGTCGTCACTTTCGTGAGGGGGCCTGGGCCCGGGCCTGCGCCCGCGCCGGTCGGGGTGTCGGTGCCGTCCCCGAAGACCCCGGCGAGGATCTCCAGGACGGCGTCGGTGGAGGGGTCACTGCCCGCGCAGCGGCGGACCGCGCTGACGAAGCTGGTCCGGAACCCGGTGCGTTCGTCCGGCCGCAGCATCGGTACGAGGGCGAGGAGCAGGTCGCGCGCCGTGCCCTGCGCGTCTGCACCGTTGCGCTGGAGCGCCCTCAGGGTGCGCCACAGGGCCTCGATCGACAGGCGCCGCACAGGGCGATGACGGACCGTCTCCACCCACAGGCAGGCCACTGTGGGGATCTGGTCCGGGGCGAGCATGAGGTGGCGGGCTATCGCCGGGTCGGCGCCGAGGGCTTCCCTCCCCTGTCCGTCCTCCGCCGCGAGAGGTCCCGCGGTGCCGTCCGGGCCGCCGCCGGGCTCAGCCGGGGACCGGCCGTCGCCGTCCAGGGCCTCTCCGGTACCCGTGTCGTCGGGCCCGTCGTCCTCGTGGGCCGGGGGCGGCCCCCCGGTGACGGGTTCGCTTGTGGGGACCGTGAGGGCGGAGAAGACCGCGATGATCAGCAGTGTCCGGTTGATCCGGTCAGAACCGAAGCGGCGGATGTCGAGCAGTCCGTCGTCGAGCCTGCGCAGCACGGCCCGTCCGTTGCCGCCCCTGTCCACCAGGCTGCCGAAGAGCGTGCCGATGGACTGGGCCGCGCTCAGCCGTCGCTCCGCCGCATCCTCTTCGAGCATCCGGGACCACAGCCGGTTGAAGGCCTCGGTCGGATAGGCCACGCCCAGCTCACCGCTCCACACGTGGAGTGCCGTCTCGGCCTGCGCCGGCGTGCCGTGGGAGAGCCAGCGGTCCGCGGTCCGCAGGACCACGGGGGCGAGCCCCTCGTCCATGCACATGGACCACAGGACGAAGACGCACGTGTCGCGGCCGTCGCCGCCACCCCTTCTCGACCACCGGTCCAGGTAGAGATCGTGGACCTCCTCGAAGGCGATTCCGGCCAGGGCCGCCAGGCCGCGGGCGAGGAACACCCTCCGGGTCTCGTGGCCGACGACCGTCCTGGTCCAGGACTCGACGGCGTTCCAGAAGTCCGCGTCGTAGCGCTCCCATAGCTGACGCAGGACCTCGGCCCGGTCGCCGTTCTCGGCGAACCCGGGGAAGCGCCGGACCAACCAGCCGTCGTCGCGGAGCCTGACCCGGATCAGGCTGTGCCCTCCCGCACCTCGCCGCCGCCGAAGCATGGGCAGGCGGTCCGGTTCCTTCTCGGTGTCACCTTCCGCCGTACGCCCGGAAGACCCCTCCAGGGGAGCCGTTGAGGGAAAGGCCCTGTTCAGACGGTGGTGCAGTCGTTTGGCAAGGATCTCGTAGTCGCGTTCGTGCACACCGTGGAGGAGCGCGAGCGCGGTGGCGTCGGCGACGTCACGCCTTTCCGGGTCGGCGTCGAACCACTCCTGGACCCGGGTACGGGAGGAGGACCGCAGGACGCCCTCGACCGCCGCCTGTGGGTCCTCTCCGGCTGCGATCCCCTCCGCGACAGCCACGACGTCGGCGAGTGACCGGTCGTCCGGGAGGGCGGCGGCGGCCTTCTCGGCCGCCTCCGGCACGCCGGGGTCACCACCGGGGTCCGTGCCTTCCTCCCCCGGGGCCCGTGCCCGCAGGTGTTCGTGGAGGACGTCGACCACGCGGGGGCGGGTCCAGGGGACGGAGGGCGCCGTCCTCCCGGTGGGAACACCCCGGTCGCAGGTGAGGACGAGGTGTGCCCCGGCGTTGGCGACACACCCGAACAGCACCGACCACTGGTACTCGTGCTCCGCCGGTGAGTCCCACCGGTCCACGCCGAACCAGTCCAGGACGATGTAGCCGCGGCCGGGCACGAAGTCGCGGTCCGCCAGGGACTCCAGGGTCTGGCTCGGCGGGAGCACAGTGATCCCGCCGTCGGAGAGCCTCGAGAGGAGGGAGATCGCTCCGGTCCTCTTACCGGTTCCCGCCTCCCCTGTGAGGACGAGGACGGCCCTGTCCGCCAGGAGCTCGGCTGCGGCCGTGTAGCCCTCAGGGGTGGCGAAGGCCCGGACGGCCTCGCTGATCTCGTGGTCCCGCATGGGGCCGGTGACCGATGGGCGTGGGGAGTCCGGTTCCCCGGGCTCCCCCGCCGCACCGAAGGTACCGTTCTGGGCGTTGACCATGCCGTAGAACACGTTGGTCACCCGGCTGGGGATCTCTGTCCACGGATCGGTTCGGTCGCGGGGCCCGTCGTCGGGCCCGGTTCCCTCACGCTCTCCGGGGCCCGACGGGGCGTCGCCGGGGGGACCGTCACCGGGAGGCGCCTTGCCCGGGGTCTCGGAGGCACCGGGCTCCCGGTCCGCCTCCCCCTGCCGCCTCCGGTCGGCCGCCTCTTTCTCGCGCTCGGGGCCCTTCCCGCGCGGTGAACGCCCGGCCCCGGCGGAGCGGGCGGCCCGACGCTCTTCGCGCGGCCGCTCCGCCGCACCGTCCGGCCGTCGTCGGGGGGCCTCGTCGGGGTGCTCGTCCACGTGCCCCCCCTAGTGGCGGACGCCGAAGACGGCGTTGGAGGCGTCGACGTTGCCGTGCATGACGTTGGTGACCGCTGGGGAGTCTCGTCGCTCCGGTCCGGCCCCCGGCTCCCCGGGCCGGGCGGACCGCTCCGCCTCCGGGGCCGGGGAGGGAGCCGGGCCCGCTCCGGAGGTGGTCGGGGAGAGGGCGGTGGCGCCGCCCCCGAAGGCCCCGGGCCTGCGCGGGTGGTGACCGGGCACGTGCACCCAGACCGGCTCCTCGTACTCCTTGTTGCGGACGGTCGTGAGGACGAAGTCCTCGGGGCGCAGGCGTGTGTGGCCCTGGGCGACGACGTCCTGGTGGACGGGGGCGGTCACAGCGACGACGAGGTCGGCGCCCGAGCCCGAGAGGACGTCGCGCAGGGCGTCGCTGTCCACGACCCGGGCAGCGGTGACGATCCCGTTGCCGGAGTAGCCGGCGGTCGGCGAGGACACGGCGGACCCGTGGTGGATGACCATGCGCAGTCGCAGGCGCCCCGCCTCGGTCCGGTTGTGGTTGTGGCGGCGCAGGACGTAAGCGACCTCGGGAACGTAGAGGTCGAGCAGGCGGGGCTCCTCCACCGTGGTCGGCAGGACCGCCATCTCTCCGTCGCCCGTGGTCGAGACGTGCCATGTCCCCCGATCGAGGCCCACGCGCTCGGCCGCCGCGGTGAGCAGGACGGGGATGGCCTCCTGGATCTGGTGCTGGGTGAGCTCGTCCGAACTCCCGTAGCCCTTGGCGTCGACCGTGACGATGAGACGCCGACCGAAATCGGGTGTCTGTGTCATTTCCTCACTACTTCCTCATGTGAAATCGCGGAACGCTGCCAGTGTGGTCCGCAGCGCGCAGGCGAATCCCTGACCAGTCGGCAATCCACCCGCTCCACCGGCGTGAGAACCGGCACACAGCGGAACACGGACCAGTCGGCCATCCGAACCACCAGGGGGGAGTGCAATGGAGGTCGTTTCTCGCACCGAAGAAGGGATGGCAATGGAATCTCGCAGGGAGGACGTTATCGACTCAGCCCTGGCCGCAGTGGCGTTTTTCCAGAACAACGTCTCCCAGGCCGACACGAAGATCGGTTTCCTGTGCGCCGCCCAGGCGGGGTTCGCCATGGCGCTCGTGAACGGCGAGGGCGTGTCCGAAGGACATCCGATCACCTCGGCTTTATCTCTCCTGGCCTGCGCGTTCGCCTTCCTGGCATCGGGCTATCACCTGGTTTTGGCACTGCGTCCGAGAACGCTTTTCCGCGGTGGCGGGAGGATGGTCATCGGTTTTCCCCGCCCGAACTCCGAGCGCCCGTTGACCGCGGACGAGGTGTGGCGCATGGCAGAGGTCTTCTCCACCATTTCCAGGGCCAAGAACCAGCACATCCGGAGGTGCATCCCGTGGCTGGCGTTCATGCTCGTCCTGGTCGTGGCGAATGGTCTGGCGGGAAGACTCACCCCCTGATGCGCTTCATCCCTTTTCGTACACCGCGTGCAGTCTGTCCATATCGATAATCACGACGTGGCGGTAACGCGTCAGCAGCAACCCCTCGTCGCGGAACCGCCTCATGGCGTTGCCGACGGCGTCCGTGCGGGCCCCGATGAGCTTGCCCAGGTCGGTCTGCGACAGCCGCACCCCCAACTCGACGCCCTCGGGGGAGCGGATGCCGTGCCGCCCGCCCAGGTCCACGAGAACGCGGGCGAGGCGGGCGTCCACCTCGTAGCCGACGAACTCGGCGCGGTGCCGGTCAGCGGATTCCAGACGGTCGCCCATGACCGCACCGACCGCCTCCCAGGCGTCGCGGTGCCCCTCCAAGAAGTCCCGGAAGACCTTGTACGTGTAGGAACGGACGGTCATCGGCGTGCACGCCATGACGGTGGCGCTGGCCCCGCTGGCGCGGAACATGCCCATCTCGCCCACGACGTCGCCGTGCACCCGAATGCCGAGCATCACCTCGGTACCGTTGCGCAGTACCGAGGTGACCTTGGCAAAGGCGGGCTCGCCGGCCTCGGGAGGGCTCAGGAGCAGGATCATCTCCCTGTTCTCGCCCTGACCGATCAGCACGTCGTCGGCGGACAGGCGGCGGGGCGGGGCCAGAGCCAGCAGCCTGGTCGCCGTGTCGGCCCCCACCCTCGCCATAAATGTCCCGGCAGGCCAGTGGTTCGTCGTCATCGTGGCTCCTCCCAGGACCCATGATGCCCGCCCGCCTCTCAGGAGAGGGGTGATTTCTCCGGTTCCGCCTCCCCGCGCCGGCCCAGGGCGAGGACCCCCGCCACCGCCAGGGCGGCGACCCCGGCCAGGGCGAGGGCCACGACGTGGAACGCGTCCGTGAACCCCTCCCCCTCCAGCCGGCCCCCGGTGAGTGCCGCGAGAACGGCTCCCGCGCAGGCGAGGGCGACCGTCTCCACGGTGATGCGGGTCGCGTTGAACACCCCGGCGGCGACCCCGGTCCGCTCGACGCCCACCACCCCCATCGCCATGCCGTCGACGGTGCCGTTGGTGAGGCCCACGCCCACCGCGATCAGCAGGAACGGGAGCAGGAGCGTCCACGGCGTGGCGTCCGGACCGAGCACCAGAAGGCCCGCGGAGCCCGCCCCGCACAGGACCAGGGCGCCCACCACGACAGCGGTGTGGGGCAGCCGGGCGGCCAGCTCCGCCCCCAGCGCGGGCAGGAACAGCGTCGGCCCCGTGAGCATCAGCAGCCACAGTCCGGCCTGCGCCGCGCCCAGGCCCACCACCGCGATCAGGTACGAGGGCAGGTAGACGAGCAGGGGAACGAGGACCGCCATGAACGCGGCCGCCGCCAGGGCGTACGCGACGAACCTCCGGTTGCCGAGCAGCGCCACGTCGACCAGCGGTTCGGGGCTGCGCCGTTCGACCAGGACGAAGGCGGCCAGCAGCAGTGCAGACACCGCGAGCCCCGCCAGCACCACCGGCAGGCCCCGTGCGGGGCCCTCGACCAGGGCGGCGATCAGGACCGCCAGCGCCGAGGTGAACAGGACCGCGCCCGGCCGGTCGACCGGCCTCCCGGTGCCGCGCGCGGCGGGCAGCAGCGGGACCAGCGCCAGGGCGAGACCGGCGACCACGGCCGGGGCGGCGAACGCGGCCCGCCAGCCCAGGGTGTCCACCAGCAGCCCGGCGACGGCGGGGCCGAAGGCGGTGCCCGCGCCCAGCACCGTGCCGAGGAGGCCGAAGGCCCGCGCACGCGCGGGCCCCTCGAAGGTCGCGGCGAGCATCGCACCGCCCCCGGCGACCGCCGCCGCGGCGCCGACGCCGCCGACCGCGCGGAACAGGTTCAGTACGGCGACGTCCCGCGCGAACAGGCACAGCAGGCCGGCCGCGCAGAAGAGGAGGACCCCCGCGGCGTAGACGCGCCGACGGCCGACCGCGTCGGCCACGGACCCGGCGCACACGAGGAACGCGGCGAAGCACGCGTTGTAGGAGTTGACGACCCACTGGAGCGCGGTCGGGCCGCCGCCGAGCTCGGCGCCGACGGCGGGCAGCGCCACCGAGGCGCCGGTGATGGCCAGGGGGAACGTGAGGGTGGAGAGGAGGACGGCGAGGAGGACTACCCCGCCGCGTGCGGGTGGTGTGGACAAGTCGGAGGCTCCGGGCGTTCAGGAACGGAGCCGGGGCAGCACGGAGGGCCGCACCGGCGTGGTCGCTGATGCGGCGGAGGACTCTGGGGTCGGCCGCCGCTAGGCGGCCACGTCAACCGATTCGGGCACGGGCCGGACACTAGCCGAGCCGCGAGGATCCCCGCCACCCGTTTTCGCGTCTCCCCACCACGCCGGGCCCTGCCCGTATGCGGCCGCACCGGGCCCGACACCGGTGCGGCCTCCTGGGTGGTCGGAGCGACCCGGGAAGGGTCAGACCAGTAACTGGATGAAGTGGTGGGCGAGGGCTCCGGAGGTGGCGGCGAGGACATGGCAGGCCGCTGTCCAGCCGATGCGGCGGCGGGGTTTGCGGTGGCTCGCCGGGCGGCGCGGCAGGGGGCGTGCCCGGGTTCGGGGAGCCGAGGTGAGCGGAGGAGCGGGCTCGGACATGGGAAGAGACGGCTGCCCGGCCTCCTGGGCGGCGATCGCCAGGTCCATCCACGGGGGCACCGCGCCGTGGACGAGGCTGTAGCGGACCCGGGGGTTCTCCCCCATCTGGGCGAGGACGGCCCGCTCTCGCGGGGTCCGCCCCAGGGACGCGAGCGGGGGCTCGACGGCGTCACGACCGTGGGCGGAACGGTGGTCCCGGGGTGCGTGAAGGGCTCGGCGTGGGCCGTGGCGACGTGCTCCGGGATGGGGCGAGGATGCGGTCATCGGTCGGCTCCCTGAGGGAAGGAGAGCCGGAAGTCGGCCCACAGGACGGTTCCGAGGCCCTCGCAGAACGGGAAGTCGACCACTCGGCGGGTCCCCCACCGGATGGTGAGGTGGTGGACGATCAGCAGGCCCCGGCCGCGTTCGGCGTCCCGCCACTCCTGGGCGGTGCGCTGACGGGGGATGCGGGGACGGGTGCCGGTGTCGCGGTAGCCGTCGTCGATGACCGACAGCCGAACGGTGTGGTCGCCGGGGCTGGACAGGGTGCGGATGACCCGGCCGTCCTCCTCGCCGGACCTGGAGTGGTCACAGGCGTTGGCGAACATCTCGCTGGCGCACAGGACGATCGAGTCCGTCTGGTCCGGGTCCAGGTCCGGGAGCCGGGAGAGGTCCAGGCGCAGCTCAGCGCGGACACGGGCGGTGGTGCCCAGGGTTCCGGGGTACAGGCGGGGTTCCCACCGGTGCTCCAGGGCGTCCCCGGCGGGGACTTCTGGGGTGGGGCGGGGCGGCAGAATGAACATGCCACGATCTCCTTGTTCAGGGGTGTGGGTCGTCGGCCGTGCCCTGGGGGTGTGATTGCACCCGCCAGGGCTTTCGCGTGCCCGGCCGGGGCACGTGTGCGTGGATCAGTGGTTCCGGCTCGCGACCGGTTCGGTGATCAGCGAGGGCAGGCCGTCCATGCCGGACCCGGCGGTGATGGCCTGCCGCTTGGGCGGTTCCTCGAAGCGCTTCGCGGCTTCCTCGATGAGGCGCAGGGACGCCTGCGCGGAGAGGGCCACGCTCTGGAGGGTGGCGAAGAGGTCCGTGTAGCCCTTGATCTGCTTGGCGTCGGTGACGGTGTGGCCCGGCCCGCGCGGGTGCGGGGTGTAGGCGAGCGTGTGGCGGGGCGAGAAGGAGAGGGTCCAGAACGCGCCGCGCAGTCCGGGGTGGTGGGGGAGGTCGTCGGGGACCACCTGGATGGTCACCGCCTCGGAGGTGGCGAGCATGCGCATGTGCTGGAGCTGGTCGCGCGTGGTCCTGGCGTCGGAGACGACCCGGGTCAGCGCCGCTTCGTCCACCACCAGGCAGTGGAACGGGGGGCCGTACGAGGTGGAGGACACCCGGCGGATACGCGGCCGGTCCCTGAGCACCAGCCGGGCCTCCATGGGGCGCTCGACGCGGGTCAGGGCTCGCGCGTACTCCTCGGTGAGGAAGGGGTCGGGGAGGACGAGCGGTGCGTAGTAGCGCATCTGGTCGACATGCTCCGTCAGGGCGAAGATGTCCGCCCCGGCCTGGAGGAAGGTCGTGATGCGGGTCTGCGCCCAGGCGTCGAGCAGGACGCCCTCCGCGTCGAGCTTCTCGTCCAGGACGACCGCCGCGCCGAGGTCGGGGACGTGGGAGCCCTCCTCGATCAGGTGCAGGGTTCGGACGGAGAAGAGGCTGTGCTCGGTCACCTCCTCCGGCGATACCCCTGTCTTCTCGCGGGCCGCCCGGACCCGGGCACCGAAGCGCTCCCACGGGTCAGGAGCCTCCCCACCCACGTCCGTACGAGCATGTATCCGTCGTTCACCAGCCATGACAGCCCTCCTGGAAGAGACGTACAGGCCCACTCGAATGCGCAAGGGACGTTCGGAGCTACCGAGAATCTCCCGAACACTCACACCGAAGCGCAACAGGTGGAATACTCACTGTGAACAGGAGACCTGCTTGCCAGGAGAAAGTCAAGTAGAATTTCCACTTAAGCACAAAAAGCCTGGTGGCAGGGCAAACCAAAGCGGACCTTAGACATCAAAAAGGACAGGTGAGCGGCCTTGACGACTCCCGGACCACGCGTTCTCCGCCTTCAACTGGGCAGGGAGATCCGACGACTTCGGGAAGGCGCCGACCTGACGCGGGATGACCTCGCCCGAGCCTTGGCATGCAGCGCATCCAAGGTGAGCAAGATCGAGTCAGGTTTCAGCACGGTGACTTCCACCGAGACGAGCAAGCTCGTGAAGCTCTTCCGGCTCAGTGCCGACGAGGCTGCGACCTTCCGCGACCTGGCTGCGTCTGCCCGCAAGCGCGGGTCCTACGGCAAGGTCCTGGACTTCGCACGTGGATACGTGAGCGTGGAGGCCGATGCGAGCGCATTGAAAATCTTCTACGAAGAGCTGATCCCCGCCTTGTTCCAAACGCCTGCCTATGCCGCGGCTGTCTGCTCCACCTCAGTCACGATCGCGCCCGCCGACATCGAGCGCGTGGTCGGGGGCAGGTTGCAACGAGCATCAATCCTGGTCCAGGCATCTCCGCCGAACGTGGCGCTCGTCTTGGGAGAGGGTGCACTTCACCGAGCTGTCGGCGGTCTCTCCGTGCTGGAGGAACAGCTACGCCATCTGCGGGACATCGCCCAACAACCCCATATCGACCTCCAGATCCTTCCGTACAGCTCTGGAGAACACGCAGCGATGGGGACCGGCTTCACTCTCCTGAACTTGGACGAGGTAGAAGCGACCTACGTCTATCTGGAGGATCTCACCAGCTCCGACTTCTGGGATCGGCCGCAGCACACCGGAGTCTACGAACTCGTCTTCAACAAGCTCCAAGTGGCGGCGCTCGGCAAGCGTGAGAGCATACTGCTCATAGAGGACCGCATCAGAACCTTGGAAAAGGGGAAACACTGATGTCTCAGCAGAACCGAGCGTCTGTTCCGTGGCACAAGAGCAGCTACAGCTCCGGAGCCAACAACTGCGTTGAGGTTTCCGAGGGGTCATCCACAGGCGTTCGCGACACCCAGAACCGCGACCAGGGTACGCTCACCTTCAACTCCGCCGAATGGCACGCGTTCCTCGGCAGCGCGAAGAGCTGATCCAGTGCCGAAGGGCCGCGCCACAGGGCACGACCCTTCGGTCTTCTGAAGACATGGCCAAGGCCCCATCGGTCCGGCGCCCTACGGCTGCTTGCCGGTCCCGTTGCAGAGCGGGCACGGAATCCGGTCGACCTTCCCGTCCTGGGACTGCGTGATGGTCTTTCGCCCATCGCAGTTGGAGCAGTTCACCTCTTTGCTGTGGTCACCCACGGGGATCTCCTTCCTCACCGCACCCGGTTGCGCGGCTGGTCCAACCACACCTGCTGGCCTTCGGCGTCCACGGTGAGCCCGAACCGCTCCAGCTCCGGCTCACCGAGACCCACCCAGGCCAGGTAGGCCGCCTCCATCTCCGACCACAGATCGCGCGGCCCGTACTCGGTGACCTCCGCCGCGCCCCCGTCCTCCGGGCGAATCGCCAGGGCATATGCACCAGTCACGGGGTCGTGCAGGCTCACCCGGTCGGAGTCCTCGCCCAAACCGCTCACCACGACCCCCGGCAGAAGCGCGGCCACCACCATTTCCAGCCCCGGGCCCGCACTCGTCACCACCATCGGGTCCAGCCGCGCCTCCGTCTCACGAGGCGCCCCCTCCAGAGAGGCGTATCCGGGACGCTGGGAACGCGCCATCATGAACGCCGTCCCTCCGTGGAGCCGGCCGATCGCCCGGTCTCCCGTGGTCCTGAGCCTGAGCTTGTGGCCCCGGACCTGCACGGGTGACCACGGCGCGACGATCACTCCCCCTGGACGGGTCTGCTCCACCCAGGCGAACGGCACCTCGCGCACGGCGCACGTCACGTGCACGCGGTCGTAGGGAGCACCCTCGGGAAACCCGGCGAGCCCGTCACTCACCACCAGGTTCGGCCGGTACCCGGCGGCTTCGAGGTGGTCGGCCGCGACCTTGGAGACCCGCTCGTCCACCTCGACCGAGGTGACGCTGCTCGCGCCCAGACGCTCGGAGAGCAGTGCGGCGGTCCATCCGGTCCCGGTGCCGACCTCCAGGGCCCGGTCCCCCGGGGAGGGGTCGAGCAGGTCGAGGAACTCCCCGACCAGGCTGGGCGCGGTGCTCGAACTGCTCGGCGCACCGGTTCGCACCGTGTCCTCGGACAGCTCCACGGTCCCGTCCGCGACCTGGGTGAGCAGGGTCGTGTCCGCGTAGACGGCGACCCGCCACCGGTCCGGGTCCTCGGTGCGGTCCACCCAGTACGACGGTTCGTCGCCCATCGGGCTCGCCTGGACGGCGTCCGGGATGAAGAACTCCCGGGGGACCCTCCGGAACACCTCTTCCCAGGCTGCGGGCGCGAGCGCCGCCAGGTCCCCGGGCCCGGGTTCGTCGGCCATGCGGACTCCCTTCTCGGTCAGAGTCGTCATGCTCACGATGGTGGCTCCTCCGTGCTTCACGGTCAGTGGAACCAAACAAGAGACTATTCCTAGAAACTGATCACTTCAAGGAATAGTTCTGTGACCACGAAGCAAGGGAACCCGAAGCGGCGCCGGGGAAGAGGCAGGGGTCAGGCGTGCTCTCGGGTCAGCTCGGCGAGGAAGGCACGCGCCTCGTCGTCATAGATCGCGGCGTCCGCGAACAGCTGGAAAACTTCCAGGTGGAATCGGATGTCCCGGGGCTCCGAGATCGACCTGTGGGTCGTGAAGCTCTCCACGGACACCTCGCGCTCATCGAGCACGGTGAAGCCGTTTTTCGGCACCTGCGGCACGAAGACGTTCCACGGCAGGACTCCAAGGCGCACGTTCTCCAACGTGGACAGATTCGCCAGCCTGTCCAATTGCGCCCTCATGGTGGCAGAATCGCCCATGCGCCAGCGAAGAGCGGCTTCCGTGATGACGAAGTGGAACTGCCGCTCAGGGTCGAACAGCAGTGTCTGCCGATCGAGGCGGGCGCGTACGGCCCGGGCGACGTCAGTGGTCTCCATCGTCAGTGGCTGTCCGAACACCGCGCGTGCGTACTCCGGGGTCTGGAGCAGCCCCGGCACCAGACTGGGCTGGAAAGACCGGATCACCGATGTGGATTGGGCGTTGCGCCCGATGTCCTCCTGAACACGGTGTAGCCCTCGTTTGCGCAGCATGCGCAAGGTGGCGTACCGGTCGTTCAGCGTTTCCGCCCGCTCCTCCAGCCTTTCCCGCACCTCAGTGGGCGGCTGGTAGAGGTCGAGCAACGCCCCTACATCCTCGCTGGAAGGAACCACCTTGCCGGTCTCGATTTTGGAGACCTTGGCCTGACTCCACCCCAACCGCCCGGCGACGGCCACCCCGGACATGCCAGAAACCGCACGGAGCTGGCGAATACCCTCAGCCAGCTCCGCACGGTCCCGCTCGAACGATTCAGGTATGGCCATCAGTCCCGGTGGTACTGCGGATGCGCACTCCAATACTCGTTGAAGGGTACGGCCTGCGCCAACGCGAGATCACGCTGGGCTCGGTAGTGTCCCAGATCCGGGTCCGCGAGAAGCTCCTTGCCGAGGATCTCTCCGTCCTCGCGGTAGTCCATGCGGACCACATGGGTCTCGTCGAAGAACCAGAAGTCCTCGTCGAACAGCCCTTCGGGACGACCGTGTTCGGCCGTATCGAGGATGAGGATCTCCTCGCCGGCCTGGGAGGTGAAGGTGTACCCCCACTCCATCTCGTAGCGGAGGTAGTCCGTCAGGGGGCTGTGGACGACATGGACCCGGTAACGCCGGATGCCACGGCTCGTCTGGTCCTTGATCTCCTGCATGTAGGGAGTGGTGACGCCCACCCTGGGGCAGGGCTCTCCGTCAAGATAGGACTTCAGGGACGACGCCTCCGACACCGGGTTGTAGACCGGCAGGGTCTCCAACCTGAAGACACTCTTGGTCGTCCCGTCGAACAGTTCGTCGAAGCCCGCTTTACTCAGTGACAAATCGGGTTCCCTTCAACAGGTCCGCGGGCACCTCTACCGCGCTCTCTCCTATGGGCAACCCGAGACCGGCGAGAGTGCCTGGGTCGATGATCGAGTACCCCTGCACGATGTACGTGCCTCGATCCGTCTCATAGACGGCCGGGCAGTCTCCATCCCAGCAGTCACCGCTGATCCTCGTGAACTTCAAGGGGGTCTCCTCGTTCGAAGGGAGCCGATACACGGAGAGTATTCCCATAAATGGGCCTTGTAAAGGAATACTCCGCAATAGCGCGACTGCCTGTGACGATCGGGTCACCGCTCCCCACCCCGGACGGGTGACAGGCGGGCGGGGACCGCCACGGCCCCGCCCGCCCGGATCAGGCGTCCTGGTGCTTCTCTACCCAGGACGTGAGGGGTTGTCCCTGGATCGCGGCCGCCATCAGCTCCGGGAACACGTCCGGCGTGCAGGCGAACGCGGGAACGCCCATCTCCGCGAGCGCCGACGCGTTCTCGCGATCGTAGAACGGCGCGCCCTCGTCCGACAGGGCCAGGAGGACGACCACCTGGACCCCGGCGGCCTGCATGGCGGCCACCCTCTTCAACATCTCCGCTCGGACACCGCCCTCGTACAGGTCGCTGATCAGCACGAAGATCGAGTCCGCGGGCTTGGTGATGAGCCCCTGGCAGTACGCGATCGCCTTGTTGATGTGCGTGCCGCCGCCGAGCTGCGTGCCGAAGAGCACCTCCACCGGGTCGGTGAGCTGTTCGGTCAGGTCGACCACGGCGGTGTCGAACACGACCAGCGACGTGCGCAGGGTGCTCATGGAGGCCAGGACGGCGCCGAACACGCTCGCGTACACCACCGAGGAGGCCATCGACCCGCTCTGGTCGATCGCCAGGACGACGTCCTTCTGCACGCCCCGGCTGCGGCGCCCGTACCCCACCAGGGTCTCCGGCACGATCGTGTTGTGCTCGGGCAGGTAGTTGGCGAGGTTGCGGCGGATCGTGGCGTTCCAGTCGATGTCCGCCACCCGGCGCGGCCGGTGGGTGCGCGCCGACCGGTCGATCGCCCCCTGCACCACGGAGCGGGTCTTCTGCGCGACCCGGCGCTCCAGGTCGTCCACCACCCGGCGCACCACGGCGCGGGCGGACTCGCGCGCCTCGTCGGGCATGACCCGGTTGAGGGACAGCAGGGTGCCCACCAGGTGCACGTCGGGTTCGACGGCCTCCATCATCTCCGGCTCCAGGAGCAGCTGGTGCAGGCCCAGCCGGTCCATGGCGTCCTTCTGCATCACCTGCACGACGGAGGTCGGGAAGTACTCCCGGATGTCGCCGAGCCACCGTGCGACCCGGGGCGCCGAGCCGCCGAGGCCGGCGCTGCGCCGGCCGTCCCCGGCCCCCCGGTCCGCGTCGCCCCGGTTGTACAGCGCCTCCAGCGCGCCGTCCATGCCCTGGTCGGCGGCGCTCAGGCCGCCCGCGCACTGCGCCTCGCGGCCGAGGACCAGCCGCCAGCGGCGCTCCCGCTCATCCGTGACGCTCACGTGTGGCTCCTTCCGGTGGTGAGGATGGCCAGGGCCGCGGCCAGGGCGGGGGCGGCGCGTTCGACGTCCACGTCCGCGCGGACCGCCGCGGGGCCGGCGGCCGGGGCCGCCCTGCCGATCCGGGCGGCGGCGGCCCCGATCTCCCGCCGCTCCGGCCCCTGGAAGGACCCGAAGGTGCGCCTCAGCAGCGGCAGCACGACGGTGAAGCGCTCCTCGGGCAGGCCGAGCAGCCAGGTGTCGATCAGCCCCAGCAGGTGGTCGTCGTGCACCAGGATCAGGCCGCTGCCCCGGAGGAACCCCTCCAGCCACGCGGCGGCCGTCGCGGGCTCCTCGCCCGGGGACATCGCCCGTCCGAGGCGGCGGCGCAGCTCGTCGTCGTCCACCAGCCCGGCGTCCGACAGCATCCGGTTGACGCGGCCGGCGATCCGGCCGGGCAGGGTGTCCCGCCGCGCGAGGGCGACGAGGGCCGCCGTCCAGGCGGCGGCGCCCTCCCCTCCCAGCAGGGTCGCCGCCGTGTGCGTCTCGTCGATCCGCCCGACGAACCGCTCCGCCGCGTCGTCGTCCAGGCCGTGCACGGCGGGGGCCAGCCCGACGCAGACGCGGCGCAGGATCTGCTCGGCGACGGTGCGCAGGTGTCCGCTCTCGGTCCCGCGCACGTCGCCGTAGCGGGCCGACCGGGCGAGCGGGGGCAGCGCGCCCATCAGGTGGGTGACGTCGCTGTCGGTGGCCGCCCGGTCGGTGAGCAGGGCCAGGACCCGGGGCAGGGCCTCGCCCAGCTCCGCGAACAGGCACTGCTCGGTGAGCGAGGTCAGCTCCGGCAGCGTCGCCTCCCCGGCGAGGTCGACCGCCCGGGCGGCGGCGGCCGAGGCCACGGTGGTCCCCCACCGGCTGGCCTCGATCAGCGCCACGTCCATCTCCGGTTCCCAGCGCAGCCGCCACGACTCCCGGAAGGTCCCCTTGTGTCCGCCGTCGGGCGTGCGCGGAACGCCCCACTCCACGCCGAGCATCCGCAGCCGGTGCAGCAGCACGCCGCGCCGGCGCTCGTTGTCCTTGCGCAGGTCGAGGTCGAGGTCGCGGTCGAAGGGCTCCGGTTTGAGCCGCAGCCGCTTCTGGGCGGCGACCAGGTCCCGCTGGAGCGGGACCATGGGCGTGGACGGGGGCACCGCGCCCATCCGCTCGCCGATCGCCATCCGCCGGTGGACGAGGGCGGCCCGGGTGGGCTCGCCCTCGCACAGGACGGCGGTGAGCGCCTCGGACACCTCGTCGAGTCCGGCGAGGGGTCGGCCCCGCAGCACGGCGAGGCTCTCGGCGAGCCGCACGCCCTCGATGACGTGCGAGGACGACACCCCCTGCCCCTCGTCGCGCAGCATGCGGGCGGCGTCGGTGAGCCAGCGGTGCACCGGCCGGTCCGCGACGGTGAACAGGTGGTGGTACCAGCCGGGCGCGGACACGCCCGCGCCGTAGCCGCTGTCCGAGGCCAGGCGACCGTGGGTCCACGGCACCCAGGTCGCGGTGACCTTGACCTTGGGCAGGCCCTTGAGCAGGGCGGCGTCGTCCTTGACCGGGTGGTCGGCCAGGTCGCGCAGGGCGGGGGCGTGCCAGGCGCCGCAGACCACGGCGACGCGCTCGTGGCCCTGTTTGAGGGTGGCGCGCAGGGTCTGGCGCATGTACGCCTCGCGGCGGGCGTTGCGCGGCTCCTCGGGGCCCGACTCCGCGCGGACGGCGGCCATGGCGTCGGCGATCGCGGGGAACGGGGAGGGCTCCCCGTCGCCGCGCTGCTCGACGACGTCGTCCCACCAGCGTTCGGCGTCGTCGTAGCCCGCGGCCTCGGCGAGGACGCCGAGCGGGTCCAGGCGGACCCGCTCGGGCTCGCCGACGGCCTCCTCGACCCCGGCGCCGTCGGCGCCCTCACCCGGCTCCCCGGCGCCGGCCTCCGTGTCCGTCCCGGCGCCGTGGTCCTCCGCCTCTGCCATACGCTCGGCGAGGGTGTGTGCGGCGGGCAGGTCGCAGAAGCGCACCGGGACGTCGTTGGCCACCGCGTAGCGCAGGGCCTCCCACTCGGGGGAGAAGCTCGCGAACGGCCAGAAAGCCCACCCGTCCCTCGACCGGCGGTCCTCGACCGCGGCCCTCTCCTCCCCGCCGCCCCCGGCCGGGGCCTTCCCGCCCCTCGCGGGGGCATCGGCCACGTAGGCCAGCAGCGCCACCGGCGGCTCCAGCTCACCGACGAGGGCGGTGAGCGCGTCCGCCTCCGGCGGCCCCTCGATCAGCACGGCGTCCGGCTTGATCTCCTCCAGGGCCGCCCGGACGGCCCGGGCCGAACCTGGGCCGTGGTGCCGCACGCCGAGGACGTGCAGCCCGCTCGTGTCCAGTCGGGGTCGGCCCATCAGGCGCCCACCTCACGGCACGCGCGGTAGAACTCGCCCCAGCCGTCGCGGCCGCGCGCGACGGTCTCCAGGTACTCGCGCCACACCACGCCGTCGGACACGCGGTCCTGGACGACGGCGCCCTGGATGCCCGCGGCGACGTCGGCGGCGCGCAGCTTCCCGTCGCCGAAGTGCGCGGCCAGGGCGATGCCGTTGGTGATCACCGAGATGGCCTCGGCCGTGCTCAGGGTGCCGCTGGGCGACTTGACCTTGGTGCCGTTGTCCTCGGTGACCCCGGAGCGCAGTTCGCGGAAGACCGTGACGACCCGCTGGATCTCGGTGAGGCTGGTGGGGACCTCGGGCAGCTCCAGCGAGCGTCCCAGCTGCTCCACGCGCTGGGTCACGATGCGGATCTCGTCCTCCGCGCTGTCCGGGACGGGCAGCACCACCGTGTTGAACCGGCGGCGCAGCGCGCTCGACAGGTCGTTGACGCCGCGGTCGCGGTCGTTGGCGGTGGCGATGATGTTGAACCCGCGCCGGGCCTGCACCTCGATGCCGAGTTCGGCGACCGGCAGGGCCTTCTCGGACAGCACGGTGATGAGGCCGTCCTGGACGTCGGAGGGCATGCGGGTGAGCTCCTCGATGCGCCCGATGGAGCCGCGGGCCATCGCGGTCATCACGGGACTGGGCACGAGGGCGGCCTCGGAGGGCCCCTCCGCGAGGAGCCGCGCGTAGTTCCAGCCGTAGCGGACGGCCTCCTCGGAGGTCCCGGCGGTGCCCTGGACCAGGAGGGTGGAGTCACCGGAGACGGCGGCGGCCAGGTGCTCGGACAGCCACGTCTTGGCGGTTCCGGGGACACCGAGGAGGAGCAGCGCGCGGTCGGTGGCCAGGGTGGCGACGGCGACCTCGACGACCCGGCGGGCGCCGATGTACTTGGGGGTGATCTCGGTGCCGTCGTCGAGGGTGGCGCCCAGCAGGTACTGGGTGACCGCCCACGGGGACAGGCGCCAGCCCGGGGGGCGCCGGCGGTCGTCGGCCTTGGCCAGCGCCTCCAGTTCGGCGGCGTAGGTCTGCTCGGCGTGCGGGCGGATGGCCTGGGCCGCGTCGGTGCTGATGGCGGAGGTGGTCAACTAGAGCTCCTTGTGCATGTCGAGTCGGAATCGGAGGGTGTCCCGAAGCCGGAGGTAGGCGTCCGCGGTGTCGTCGAACGGGGGTTCGGTGCTCAGGCCGGCGAGGTGCTCGGGGGGCATGTGCTCGGCCGCGGCCTCGCAGACCTCCCGGTAGCCGTAGGAGTCGCGTCCGCGTCCGGGCCGGTGCAGGCGCCGGACGACCTGCTCGGACAGGGCCGCGGTCCAGGGACCGCGGGTGGCGCGCAGCATCTCGCCCCAGCGCTCCAGCCCCACCCCGGGGTTGAGGACGCCCTGCACGTGCGCGCAGCGCTCCTCGACCGGCAGCAGGTCCAGGAGCTTCTCCAGCTGGAACGCCCCGCGGGTGTGGGCGTGGGAGCGGTGGGAGACGCGGGGGCCGATCGCCTCCAGGACGGCCCTCGCCCACGCGGTGTCCTCCTGGACGACGACCGCGTTGACGAAGGCGTCGCGCAGTTCGGCGTCGCCGGAGTCGGTGGCGGCGTCCAGGATCCCGGAGGGGCCGGTGCCGAGCAGGTCGGGCCACACGTCCAGCGGGGCGTGGGTGACGAGCGCCCAGAGGCGTTCGGACCGCTCGTTCTTGCCCTCGGGCTGCTGCTGTGGCGCCGCGAGCGCGAGGTCGCGGTGGATGTCGTCGCGCCGGGTGTGGACGGTCTCCACCCGCAGTCCGCCGTTGTCGCCCGCCGACGCGTACTCGCGGACGTGGCCGCGCAGGCGGTGCGCGTGGGCGCTGTCGGGCAGCCGGGTGAGGAGTGACAGGGCCAGGCCCCGAACGTTGGCGCCCCGGTCGTCCAGGGCGTGTTCGAGGAACTCCTCGTCGGCGGGGCCCAGCCCGGTCGCGAGCGCCTCCAGGAGCCGGCGGCGGAGCTCGGCCTTGGCCAGGTCGGACCAGACGCCCCGGAGGAGCTCGCGGGCCGCGTCGGGGTCGGTGGTCCGCAGTGCGGCGAGGGCGCGTCGCCTCCGGGCGGGGCTCCCCTGCTCCCACTCGTGCCGGTCGAACCGGTCGCCCGGGAGGGACTCGCCCAGCATGTACTCCCAACCGGGGTTGAACCGGGCCAGCCAGTGGCCGCGTCCGCCGACGGCCGCCGCGAGCGCGGGGCGCAGCCGGCTGTCGCGCGCCCCCTGGTCGAGGAGGGCGGGGACGCTGGAGTGGGCGGCCCGCCTCCCTCCGGCGGCGGCGAGTTCGAGCCACTCGGGCAGGAGGGGGAGGCGTCCGGCGAGGATGCCCTCCAGCCGGCGCGTGGCGGCCTGCCCCACCTCGGGGCGTTCGTCGGGGGCGTCGGGCGCGACGGGCGTCGCCTCGGCGGGTGTGTACCCGGCGGCGCGGCGGACGGCGGCCAGGGCGGCCCTGTCCAGGAGGGTCTCGGCTCCCTCGGCGGCGGGGGTGGAGGGCAGGTCGGGGGTGTCGGGCACGGCCCGGCGGGAGGTGCCCACGAGGGCGGCGGAGACCAGGCGGTCCCAGGAGTCGACGGCGGTGAGGGGGGCCAGGGGGTCGAGGGGTTCGGTCGTGCCGGTCACAGGGAGACCGCCTTTCCGTTCCGGTCCCACACGGTGAGGGGTGTGAGCCCGTGGGAGGGCGACCACTCGGCGGCGACGGTGGCCGGATGGCCGCCGGTGACCGCGAGGAGGCGCCAGGGGTCGGGGGAGGCGAGGGGGAGGGCGGCGCCGGTCGGGTCGGCGAGGTGCCACCGGTCGCCGTCCCCGGCCGGGAGTGCGGGGGCGGCCCGGTCGAGCACGACCGGCCAGGCGTCCTGCCAGGGGTCCTCGGCCAGGACCGCGGCGAAGGCGTCGAGGGCCTCGGCGACGGTGCCGCCCCCGGGCTCCGGCGCCGGGCCGGTGTCACCGTCGCCCAGGGGGACGATGCGGTGGCCGTCGGGGTAGAACGCGAACTCGGCGGCGACCTCGGTGCCGACCCGGAAGGCGGTGGCGGGCGCCTCCCCGGCGCGGCCGAAGGTCAGGGACAGAGCGGTGCGCCCGGTCCCGGCTCCCCGCAGCCACACCCGGCGTGCGCGCATGTCGTTCTCGGGGGTGGCGACGTCGCGCCATCCCAGGACCCGCCACGTGTCGCGGACCCGCTCGCCGCCCGCGAGGACGTCCTCGGCGCGGGTGGTGATCCCGACCCTGGCGCGGACCGCCCCGCGGGTGCGCTCCCCGAGGGCGTCCCCTGCCCGGTGGCCGACGACCAGCAGGTGGAGCAGGCCGAGCTGTTCGAGCACGCGCTCGGGCCAGTGGTCCCCCCTGGCGGCGGAGGGCAGCTGGGAGACGAGGGTGGAGGCTCCGCGCGCCTTGGCGTCCGTGAGGCGCCTGGCCATGCGGTCCCAGTGGTCGTAGCCCTGCTTGGGCACCTCGGCCAGGCCCGCGTCGACCTGGTCGTAGAGCCAGGTCCGGAGTTCCTCCAGTCCGGCGCCGACGGCCTCCTCCCGCTTCTGGAGGGTCTGCGCCGCCTTGGCGGGGTCGGCGGGCGCCGCGGGGGTCCCGTTCTCGGCCCGGGCCCGGCGGGCCGCGCGGCCGTTGAGCCAGGAGCCCACCCATTCGGGTTTCTCGGCCCGGACCGCCACGTCGTCCTGGGCCCACAGCGCGAGCAGGGCCAGGACGTGCTTGCAGGGGATCTTGCGGCTGGGACAGCTGCACTTGAAGGCGGGGCCGCCGTCACCGTCCAGGTGGACGGCGGCGAGGTAGGGCTTGGAACCGCTGCCCTTGCACTCGCCCCACACGGCGGAGGCGCCGCCGGAGGGGGCGGCGACCACTCCGCGCTCCGGCCAGGACCCGCCCTTGGCCACCTTGATCGCGGCCTTCTGGGAGGAGGGGTCCGGAGCCAGAGCCCATACGTCGTCGGTACTCCATCGATCGCTCACATGGAGAACACTACGGAACGACAGTGACAAATCGGGGTGTTCCGACAGCCCCTCGCACGACCTTTCCCGGGGGCGCCGTCCGGACATCCGGAACTGTCCGGGCCCCGTGGAAGGATGGGGCAGCGGACCGGCCCGCCCACGGCCACGAACCCCCCGTGTGCCACCGAAAACGCATTAACGGCATATAAAATACATTTGTTCTCTCTGGCCGTTTTATCCTGGTGCCGAAAGTCCTGATCCGCGCATTTTTCTGAGGGTGTTGAAAACAGATCTATTACCCTCCTAGAATGCCACGACCAGGATCTCAGCCCCCGGTCGCCACGCCTCCGGGGAATGCGGTCCCGGAACCCGGCCACGGCCCGCCCTTCCCGCCTGCGGCCGAGACCGTCCCCGCTCCCCCTCCCCCGACACCAAAGAAACACAACGTCTCCTCGAAGGGAGGGAAGCGGCTCCCGTGACCCCCGGGTACCGCGACCCCGATGACGACCACCCGACCCGGCGACGAAACCGCCCCGCCCGGAGCCCCCGGCTCCATGCCCCCCCGGGGGTGCCCGGCCGATATCACCCGCCTGTACGGGACCACGCCCGACACCGGGCGCGACGCGCTCTGGGCCGCGCTGCGCGAACGGCACGGCCCCGTCGCACCCGTCGAACTGGAGACCGGGGTACGGGCCTGGCTGCTCCTCGGCTACCACGAGAACCTCACCGTCCTCCAGAACCCGCACATGTTCTCCCGGGACACCCGCCGGTGGCGCGAGGTGGCCGAGGGCCGCGTCGACCTCGCCTCGGCCCGGCCCGCCCTGTCCTGGCGACCCAACGTCCTCTACGCCGACGGGGCCGAGCACACGCGGCTCCGCGGAGCCGTCGTGGAAGCCCTGGCCAGGGTGGACATGGCCGCCACCTCGCGCATGGTCCGGCAGCTCTGCGAGGAACTGATCGACGCCTTCGTGGCCGAGGGCAGAGCCGATCTCGTCGCCCAGTACGCCAACCCGCTGCCCGTGCTGGTGATCAACCGGCTGTACGGGCTCTCCGACAGCTACGGGCACATGCTCGGCGACCTCACCGCCCTCATCTTCGACGAGGACGCCAAGCGGGGCGAGGACGCCATCGGCCGCGTCCACCAGTACTTCTCCGGGCTGGTCGACCGCAAGCGCGAGCACCCCGGACCGGACCTGGTGTCGTGGATCCTGGAGCACCCCTCGGGCCTGAGCGGGCACGAGGTCGCCCACCAGGCGGCCCTCATCAACAACGCCAGCCACCAGCCCACGACGCACCTCATCGGCAACACGCTGCGCACACTGCTCACGGAGGACCGCATCCGCGGGGCGTACACCGACGCCCGGCTGCCGGTCCAAGAGCTGCTGGACCACGTCATGTGGACGGACACGCCCTTCCAGATCCTCCCCGCCCGCTTCGCCCTCCAGGACATGCGCATCGGCAACGCCGAGGTCCGGGCGGGCGACGCCCTGCTGATCGGGTTCGACGCCGCCCACCGCGACCCCGCGGTACGGCGGGGCGAGGACGACGGCACGGGGGTGGCGAGCGGCAGCCGCGCACACCTGATGTTCGGAGCGGGTGCGCACGCCTGCCCGGCGCGCGAGATGGCCAAGATGATCGCGGCGACGGCCGTCACCATCCTGCACGAGAGGCTGACGGGCATGCGCCTGGCGGTCGACCCGGAGGAGTTGCGCTGGACGCCCTCGCCGTTCCTGCGCGGACTGCGCGAGCTGCCCGTCGTCTTCGTCCCGGGCGAGCCCTCCGCCCCGGATCCGGCCGCCGGGGACGAGTCGGCGTCCCGGCACCGGGACGGCCGACGGTCGTCCGCCGGGGAGGAGGACGGGCAGGAGGGCGACCTGCTCGACCGGCTCCTCCTCTGGTGGCGGGGCCTGCGCGGGTAGGCGCGCCGCCCTCCGGGCCCCTCGTGCGTGGCCGGGCACCTTCCGGGCGCGGGGCGCCGGCCCCGCCCCCGGAGCGGGCCGACGCGGGACGCACGGCGGCGGCCCCGGGGAGGCCCGCACCCCGGGGCCGCCGGATCCCGGCCGCGCGGCTCACGCCGCCGGGCCGGCCCGACCGCCCATCCGCCGGATCGGCCCGGCCAGCTCCTCCTCGAAGAAGGTGAAGAACCCCTCCGTGTCCGGCCCCGCGTTGACCAGGCACAGGTGGTCGAAACCGGCCTCGGTGAACTGGCGCACGGCCTCCAGGTGGCGCTCCGGGTCCGGTCCGTAGCCGAACGCGTCGCGCATCGCCTCCCGGTCGATCAGGGCGGTGGCCGCCTCGAAGTTCACCGGGTTGGGCAGCTCGGCCTGCACCTTCCACCCCAACAGGCCGAAGCGGAAGACCTCGCGCGCCGAGTCCAGCGCCTCGCCCTCGTCGGCGGCCCAGGCCAGCGGCACCTCGCCGTAGCGCGGGCCGACGCCGCCGCTCTCGCCGTACGCCCGGGTGAGCGCCTTGTCGGGCTCGGTGCAGAACAGCCCGTCGCCGAGCTCCGAGGCGAGCAGGGCGGCCTGCTCGCCCCCGGCCGCCACGATGACCGGCGGCGGCTCGTCGGGGAGGTCGAACACGCGGGCGTCCTCCAGGACCAGGTGCTTCCCCTCGTAGGAGTGGTAGCCGCCGGACCAGAGCAGCCGGATGATGTCGATCGCCTCGCGCAGCATCCGGTGGCGCGTGGTGACGTTGGGCCAGCCCCGGCCGACGACGTGCTCGTTGAGGCGCTCCCCCGAGCCCAGCCCGAGGCTGAACCGCCCCTCGGACAGGAGGGCGGTGGTGGCGGCGGCCTGCGCGACGATCGCCGGGTGCACCCGCAGGATCGGGCAGGTGACCCCGGTGGCCAGGCCGATGGTCTCGGTCCGCTCCGCGATGGCGGCCAGCATCGACCACACGAAACCCGAGTGGCCGTGGCTGTACAGCCACGGGTGGAAGTGGTCGCTGACCTCGACGAAGTCGAAACCGGCCTGTTCCGCGCGGACCGCCTGCTCCACGATCTCGCGGGGCCCGAAGCCCTCGGCGAACAGCTTGAAGCCCACCTTCATGGTGTCGTCGTCCCTCCCCTCGTCAGGCCGGCACCGCCGCGGTCGGCCGGTCCCAGATCCGGTGTCCCCCGACCAGCCGCGCGAACTCCGCGACGCAGTCGTCGCCCGCCGCCTCCGACACGACGACCCCCAGCTCGGTGCGCGTGCCCCCGGCGGGTGCGAAGGTCCCCTCCGGGACCGGCAGGGACGCGAGGAGCCGCGTGCCCTCGCCCACCGCCGCCACCGCCTTGTGGTGCTTGTACGCCTCCAGGACGAAGTGGACGGCCACCCCGTCCTGCGCCAGGGTCTCGGCGGAGGAGGGCCCTCCCGGCACCACGACCGCGTCGTACAGGACGGAGGACACGGTCGTGTAGGCGCGGTCCACGGTGACGGGGTCCCCGGCGCCGGCGCGCACCGCGCCGTCCGTCGCGGCGAGGAGCTCCACCACCGCGCCCTCGGAGACGAGGCCGTCCCGGAACGCGTGGACGGCGGCGGCGTCCACGCCGTCGGCGACGAGTACCGCGATCTGGCGGCCCGTCAGCGAGCCGAAGGCGGTGTTGGCCATGCTGACGGCCGGTGAGGAGCGTCCGTGGTTGGGCGTCCCCTCCGTCTCGGGGGGCTCCACCCCGATCCCCTCGGCCACACGGGCCGACAGCTCGTGGTCGACGTGGTTGAGGTTGGCGACCACACGCTGGCGCACCGCGAGCTCCTCGCACTTGCCCAGCTCGAAGCGGAACCCCGCGACCAGGTGCTCGCGCTCCCAGTCGGCAAGGCTGTTGTAGAACAGCGTCGCCTGGGAGTAGTGGTCGGCGAAGCTCTCGCTCCGCACCCGGATCTTCCCGCCCTCGACCTTCTCCGCGTAGTGGCGGTAGACGCCCTCGTCGGCCAGCGCGGGGCAGCCGCCCCCCAGCGAGTTCGGGTAGTAGGAGGTCTGTCCCCGGTGCACCCGGTGCTGCGCGAAGCCGTCGCGCTGGTTGTTGCTCACCGGCGCCACCGGCCGGTTGACGGGGATCTGCTGGAAGTTGGAGCCGCCCAGGCGCAGCAGCTGGGTGTCGAGGTAGGAGAAGTTGCGGGCCTGGAGCAGCGGGTCGTTGGTGAAGTCGATCCCCGGCACCACGTTGGCCGTGTGGAAGGCGACCTGCTCGGTCTCGGCGAAGAAGTTGTCCGGGTTGCGGTCCAGGACCATCTTCCCGATGGGCCGGACCGGCACCTCCTCCTCCGGGATGATCTTGGTGGCGTCCAGCAGGTCGAAGTCGAAGGCGTGCTCGTCCTCCTCCGCCACGAGCTGCACGCCCAGCTCCCACTCGGGGTACTGGCCGCGCTCGATGGCCTCCCACAGGTCGCGCCGGTTGAAGTCGGGGTCCTTGCCCTGGATGCGCTGCGCCTCGTCCCAGACGAGGGAGTGCGTGCCGAGCAGCGGCTTCCAGTGGAACTTGACGAAGGTGCCCCTCCCCTCGGCGCTGACGAACCGGAAGGTGTGCACGCCGAACCCCTGCATGGTCCGGTAGCTGCGCGGGATCGCCCGGTCCGACATCAGCCACATCATCATGTGGGTGGTCTCGGGCTGGAGGCCGACGAAGTCCCACAGGGTGTCGTGCGCGGACTGCGCCTGCGGGATCTCGTTGTGGGGTTCGGGCTTGACCGCGTGGACGAAGTCGGGGAACTTGATGCCGTCCTGGATGAAGAAGACCGGCATGTTGTTGCCGACGAGGTCGTAGTTCCCCTGCTCGGTGTAGAACTTCACGGCGAACCCGCGCACGTCCCGCACCGTGTCGGCCGAGCCCCGCGACCCGGCGACCGTGGAGAAGCGCACGAAGACCGGTGTGGTCACGTCCGGGCCGCTCAGGAAGTGGGCCGCGGTGAGGTCGGAGAGCCCCTCGTAGGGCTGGAAGCGGCCGTAGGCCCCCGCCCCGCGCGCGTGGACGACGCGTTCGGGGATGCGCTCGTGGTCGAAGTGGGTGATCTTCTCGCGGGCGTGGAAGTCCTCCAGGAGCGTGGGGCCGCGTGCGCCGGCCCTGAGCGAGTTGTCCGTGTCGCCCACCCGCACGCCGGTCTCCGTGGTCAGCGGTTGCGCGGAATCGGTCCTCACCGAATCGAGCTGACGGTCCTTCTCGGTGCGTGCGTCGTCCATGGAAGTCCTCCGTTGGTGAGACCTCAGGTGCCGGCATAAGGGGTTTCTCCACTCACGGTGACCGGGCCGCTCCACCCCCAAACATGGTTGTCCCGCTTTTGGAGGGGAGTTCACCGCCCCGCGCGGACGTGTCCGCGGATGCCCGCACCGGGGAACGGGTTCCGCGTTGGAGGGGCGCGGAGCCGGGTAGGGGGAGCCCCACGCGAGGCGCCAGAGAGAGGAGAAGCCCATGTCCGAGACCCCACCTCCCGCGCAGAGCCAGCCGTACCCGGGGCGTACCGAGCCGATGGATCCGCAGCCCAGGGACGAGATGAGGGACTACGAGGGACGCGGTCTGCTGGAGGGCAAACGCGCCCTGATCACGGGGGGCGACTCCGGGATCGGCCGTGCCGTGGCCGTGGCGTTCGCCAAGGAGGGGGCCGACGTCGTCTTCGGCTACCTCAGCGAGGACGCCGACGCCCAGCACACCGTGGGCCTGGTCCAGGAACAGGGCCGCAAGGCCGTGGGGATCCGCGGCGACCTGGCCGACGAGTCGTTCTGCTCCCATCTGGTCGGCCGCGCGGTCGAGGAACTCGGCGGGATCGACATCCTCGTGGAGCACGCCGCCACCCAGTCGCCGGTCGAGCAGTTCACCGACCTGACCACGGAGCAGCTGCGCCGCACGTTCGACGTCAACGTGATGGGGGTGTTCTGGACCGTCCGCGAGGCGCTGGAGCACATCCCCGACGGCGGCTCGATCATCATCACCGGGTCGATCAACGGTCTGCGCGGCAACGACTCGCTCATCGACTACGCGGCGAGCAAGTCCGCGGTGATGAACCTGTCGCTCTCGCTCTCGCAGGTGCTCCGCGACCGCGGCATCCGGGTGAACTGCGTCGCTCCCGGCCCCGTCTGGACGCCGCTCATCCCGGCCACGCTCGGGGAGAAGGGCGCCGAGGGGTTCGGCGAGCAGGCGCCGATGGGGCGGGCCGCCGAACCCGACGAGATCGCCCCGTCGTACGTGTTCTTCGCCAGCGACCGCCTGTCGTCGTACTACTCGGGCGAGACCCTGGCCCCCACGGGAGGGGAGATCCAGGCCGGCTGAACCCGGGCCCGACGGACGCGGGGGCGGGGACCGTGCGGTCCCCGCCCCCGCCCGTGCGGTCCCGGGCCCCGTCCCGGCCGCGCCGCGGCCCCCGTTCAGTCGCGGCCCGGCAGGAACTCCCGTGCCTTGGCGGCGAGCCCCCGGCGCACGACGTCCGCCGCGTCCGGGTCGCCCGACACGAGCGCCCTCGCGGTGTCGACGAGCTGGTCCCACTCCACCTCCGGCGGGATGGGCGGGACGTTGCCGTCGCAGCGGACGTCGATCAGCACCGGCCCGTCGGCGGCGAGCGCCCGGCGCCAGGCCGGCGCCACCTGGTCCGGCCGGTCGACGCCGATACCGGTCATCCCGACGGACTCGGCGAAGTCCGCGTAGGACATGTCCGGCAGGTCCTGGGAGAAAGGCGTCTTGGGAGAGCCCCCCATGGCCCGCAGCTCCCAGGTGACCTGGTTGAGGTCGTTGTTGTGGAGCACGCAGACCACCAGGCGGGGGTCCTCCCACAGGTGCTGGTACCGGCGTGCGGTGAGCAGTTCCATGAGCCCGTTCATCTGCATGGCCCCGTCCCCGACCAGGGCGACGGCGGGCCGGTCCGGGGCGGCGAACTTGGCCCCGATCGCGTAGGGCACCGCGCAGCCCATGGTGGCGAGCGTTCCCGAGAGGGAGCCGCGCATACCGTGCCGCAGGCGGACGAAGCGCGCGTACCAGTTGGTCGCCGACCCGGAGTCCGCGGTCACCACGGCGTTGTCGGGCAGCAGTGGGGAGAGTTCGTGGAAGACCAGCATCGGGTTGACCGGGTCGGCCTCCAGCCGCGCCTGGCTGTCCAGGACACGCCACCACCGGGCGACGTTGTCCTCCACGGTCTCCCGCCACCGGCTCCGCGCGCGGTCGCGCCCGGCGTCGGGGGAGAGCCGGTCGCTCAGCGCGCGCAGGGTGGCGGCGGCGTCGCCCACCAGGTTGACCTCGGTCGGGTAGCGCATGCCGATGAACTTCGGATCGATGTCGATCTGGACCGCGCGCCGCCCGAAGGGCGGCAGGAACTGGGTGTAGGGCAGGTTGGACCCGATGATGACCAGGGTGTCGCAGTCGCGCATCAGCTCCCACGACGGCCGGGTGCCCAGGAGCCCGATGGACCCCGTGACGAAGGGCAGCGTGTCGTCCAGCACGTCCTTGCCCAGGAGGGCCTTGGCGATCCCCGCCCCGGTGAGGTCCGCCAGGTGCAGGACCTCGTCGACGGCGCCGCGGGCGCCCTGGCCCACCAGGAGGGCCACGCGCTCACCGGCCTCGACGACCTCGGCCGCGCGGTCCATCTCGGACTCGGGCGGCAGCACCGTGCCCCGTCCGGCGTCCGGGTCGGGCCTGCTGGAGGGCACCTCCTTGAACTCGTGCCCGGGCGGGGAGTAGTCCGCCTCCTGCACGTCGGCGGGGACGATGACGGCCGTGGGGGTCCTCTCCGCGAGCGCGGTGCGGATCGCGCGGTCCAGCACGTTGGGCAGCTGCTCGGGCACCGTCACCGTCTGGACGTAGGCCCCGGCGACGTCCTTGAACAGGCTGTGGAGGTCCACCTCCTGCTGGTAGCTGCCGCCCATGGCGCTGCGCGCCGTCTGCCCCACGATCGCCACGACGGGCACGTGGTCGAGCTTGGCGTCGTAGAGCCCGTTGAGCAGGTGGACCGCCCCCGGCCCCCCGGTCGCCAGGCAGACCCCGAACCTGCCGCCGAACTTGGCGTAGCCCACCGCCTCGAAGGCGGACATCTCCTCGTGCCTGCTCTGCACGAACCGCGGCGCCCCCTCCGTGCGCCCCATCTGCGCCACGAGTCCGTTGATGCCGTCACCGGGATAGCCGAAGATCTCGGTGACGCCCCAGTCGGACAGACGGCGCAGCAGGTGGTCGGCGACGTTCTGGGCCATCTCGCCTCCAGGTGTGGCCCGCGGGCGCGCGGCGCGCACGGCCGCCCGCCCGCGGTGCGGGTGGTACGGGTGGTGCGGTGTGTCAGGAGCGGCGGGACTTCGAGGACCCGCTCTTCCCGGAGCCCGAGGTCCGCCGGTTGCTCTCCTTGCGGAGCGCCTCGACGAGCTGGGGCTTGGTCATGGACGAGCGGCCCTGGATGCCCAGCTCCTTGGCCCGGCCGTAGAGGTGGTCCTTCGTGGCGTTGGCGTCCACCCCGCCGGCGGTGGGCAGGTCCTTGCCGCCCCTGTTGCGCCCGGCCTTCGGGTTGGCGGCCTGTGCGTCGGAGGGTCCCGACCGCTGCTTGGGCACCCAGTGGTCGCCCTGCTTCTCGAACTTGTGCTTGAGCGCCGCGATCGCCACCCGGTGGGCGCGCTCCCCTTCGCCGTACTCCTCCACCGCGGAGTCGTGCGCCTTGATCCAGGTGTCCTGGGCCTTCTTCGGTGACCGCTTCAGGGTCGCCGGGAGTTCCTTCGCACCAGGCACTGTCCTCACTCCCCGATCCTCGTTGGTTCTCGGTGCCCACCGCCCTGCCCGGGACGCGGTCGTGCAAAACACCGGGGACCGCCCCCGGCGGCGGCCGTGCGCGCCCCGGAACCGGGCGCCCCCCGCCCGACCTGCCCCGACCCAGGCACTGGTGATCCAACGGATGCACGTTCACACTGTCGACTTCATAGTGAATTAACGGAGAAACATTTCCCCGGAACCAGGTCCCATTCGATTTCCCGACCCCCTATCGGGTTTCGTAGAGGGCGCGGTAGGAGCTGGCCGGACCCCCCGTCCGAGCACATCTCCTTTCCTGATGGTTCTCCGATCCGCGTCCGCCCCAGGACTCGCGGATTCCCGCTGCACGAGAAAAGGAAAACGACGTGCTGACAATGAATCCCCCCTCCCCCGAACTCCGGGAGGACTCCGGCCGTCCGCGCTCCCGGACGGCCCGGTTCGCCGCCCGGTCGGCGATGGCCCTCGCACTGGTCGCGGGCCTCTCCGGCGGTCTCGCCTCCCCCGCCCAGGCCGCCAGTGAGTACGAGCGCGGCCCGGACCCCACCGAGCGGAGCGTCACCGCCGTCCGGGGCCACTTCGACACCGACACCGACACCGTGTCCTCCCTGGTGAGCGGTTTCGGCGGCGGCACGATCTACTACCCGACCGACACCAGCGAGGGCACGTTCGGCGGCGTGGTCATCGCCCCGGGCTACACCGCCGGGCAGTCCTCGATGTCCTGGTACGGGCACCGGATCGCCTCCCAGGGGTTCGTGGTGTTCACCATCGACACCACGACCCGCTACGACCAGCCCGACAGCCGGGGCCGCCAGCTGGACGCGGCCCTGGACTACCTGGTCGAGGACAGCGACGTGGCCGACCGCGTGGACGGCGACCGCCTGGCGGTGATGGGCCACTCCATGGGCGGCGGCGGCACGCTCGCGGTCGCCGACGACCGGCCCGAACTGCGTGCGGCGATCCCGCTGACCCCCTGGCACACCCAGAAGAGCTGGTCCGACATGGAGGTCCCGACGCTGGTCATCGGCGCCGAGAACGACAGCGTCGCTTCGGTGCGGACCCACTCCATCCCGTTCTACGAGAGCCTGCCCGGCAACCTGGACAGGGCCTACCTGGAGCTGCGGGGCGCCTCCCACTTCGCGCCCAACATGTCCAACACCGCGATCGCGAAGTACAGCATCTCCTGGCTGAAGCGGTTCGTGGACGAGGACGAGCGGTACGAGCAGTTCCTGTGCCCGGCGCCCGACACCGGGTTCGGCACGGACTTCTCCGACTACCGGGACTCCTGCCCGCACGGGTCCTGACCCGGGCCGGGCCCGTGGCCCGGACGGCGGAGAACACACAGGCGGTGGCCCGGAGGGACTTCCCTCCGGGCCACCGCCCTGTCCTACCGGTCCCGACCGCGGTCAGTCGTGGAAGTCCAGCTCCTCCGGGGGCAGCCGCTCGAAGTCGGTCTCCTCGATGCCGCCGCCCTCACGGTCGGTCACGCGGGGGCCCTGGACCATCTCGATGGTGCCGCCGGCCCGGTACTGGACGACGTACACGCCCTGGTGTCCGCCGTGGTCGCCGCCGCTGGAGGAGAAGGGCAGGAGGCCCGGCCCCTGCCACTCCTGGGCCTCCATCGCGTCGACGAGCGACTGGCGGGTGAGGTCCTGGCCGGCCGACCTGAGGACCTGGGCCACCATGACGGCCTGGGTCATGCCGAACACGTGGGTGTTGGTGACGGTCTCGCCTTCGCCGTACTCCCCGTAGACCTCCAGGAAGAACTGGGCCCACTCGTCCTCCTGGTCCTCGACGCGCGGCATGTAGCTGGTGACGAGGGCGCCGTCCAGGAACGCGTCGGCAGGGACGTCCTCGGCGTCCGTGTCCTGGGTGAACTCGGCGAGCAGGCCCTGGAGGGTCGCGGTGTCCCCGCCGATGCTGGAGATGACCCACTGCGGCTCGTAGCCGATGCTCGCCGCCTCCAGCATGGCGAGGGCGACGAACGCCGGGATGCAGGAGCAGACGACCACCTCGGCCTCGGTGCGCTCGAACTCGGCGACCTGGGCGCTGAGGTCGGACACCTCGGACTCGTAGTGCTCGCGGGCGACGACCTCGTCGGCGAGGTACTGGTCCAGGCCCGCCTGGGAGTCCTCCCCGATGTCGTCGTTCTGGTACAGGTAGCCGACGCTCTGGCCGGAGAAGTTCTCGCTGATGTACTGGCCCTGGATCTTCGCCTCCTTCGTGTAGTCGGTCTGCCAGCCGTACGTGAGCGGGTGCTCCTCGGTGTTGTTCCAGGCCAGGGCCCCGGACGACGGGAAGATGTCGGGGACGCCCTCGTCGTTGAGGTAGTCGATGACGCCGCCGTGCGTGGGCGTGCCCAGCCCGCCCACCATCGCGAAGATCTCGTCCTCCAGGACCAGCTGGCGGGTGACGTCGATGGTCTGCGCCGGGTCGTAGGCGTCGTCCTCCACCCGGTAGTCGATCTGGCGCCCGTGGATGCCGCCCTGGGCGTTGACGTAGTCGAACACGGCCCTCGCCCCCTGGGAGACCGCCAGGTATCCGGGGGCGGCGGGTCCGGTCAGGGGCTGGTGGGAGCCGAGGACGATGCTGTCGTCGGTGACGCCGGTCGACACGTCCAGGTCGACCTCGCCGCCGTCGGCGACCTCGCCCGCGCCCGTGCAGGCGGTCGCCATGACCGTCAGCGCGAGGACGGCGGCGAGTACGCCCGGTGTTCCTCTTCGCATGGTGGTTCTCCTTCGATGGGGGGTGGAGGGATCAGCGGGTCGTGGGGGGCCGCAGCCGGGCGCCCAGGCGTGTGAGCGCGCCGTGGAGCCCCAGGGGCCAGAAGCGCAGGACGAGGATGAGGACGATCCCGAAGAACACGACCGGGAGGTTGTTCTCGACGTTCCTGCCGAGTTCGAGGGAGCGGGCCAGGTCGGTGGCCCAGATCTGGAGGTAGACGACGGTGACCGCCGCCCAGAGCGCGCCCCACAGGCTGCCGATGCCGCCGAACACCAGGGCGGCGAGCAGGGTCAGGGAGAGCACGAGGGTGAAGCTGCTGGGGGTGGCGGTGCCGAGCACGTAGGCCTGCAGCCCTCCGCCGAGGCCTCCCGCGGCGGAGGCGATGACGAACGCGACCACCTTGGTCTTCCCGACGGGGACGCCCGCCATGGCGGCGGCCGTCTCGTCGTCGCGCAGGGAGCGCATGCGGCGGCCCAGGCGGCCGGAGGAGATGGTGGCGAGCACGGCGAGGCCGATGACGACGGTGGTCCACACGACGAGCGCCTTCCACTCGCTGTCGGTGAAGACCCCCTGGAGGAACGGGGGCGCCCCGGCGGTGCGGATGTTGAGCCCGTTGCTGCCGCCGAGGAACTCGTGGTAGCGGTGGGTCAGCCCGGGCAGCCCGACCGCCAGGATCAGGGTGGCCCCGGCGAGGTAGGGGCCGTGGAGGCGGGCGGTGGCCGCGCCGACCGCGATGCCCGCGACCGCCGACACGGCGACGATGATCAGCAGGTTCGCGGCGATGGGCAGCATCGGCTGGTGGAGGACGAGCAGCGTCATCGTGTAGGCGCCGATCATCATGAACGCCCCGTGGCCGAGCGACACCTGGCCGCTGCCCCCGACGAGCAGCTGCAGGCCCGCGACGGCGAGCATGGTGTAGCCGACGGCAGCCAGGCGCAGCGCGGTGAGGTCCCCGGTGACGAACAGCAGGCCCGTCACCGCAGCGAGGCCGAGCGCCGCGAACAGGAGGTGGCGCAGCGGCGAGGGCAGTGTCCGCCGACTCCGGCCGCGGGGCGTGTCGGGGCTTCCCGCGGCGTGGGCGCCGGGGCCGGTGGCGCGTTCCGCGCTCTTTCCGGTGGGCGAGGACATGGCTACACCTTCCGCGCGGTCGGACGGGACAGGATGCCGTCGGGACGCACGCTCAGGACGACGACGACGATGGCGAGGGCCGTGAGGGTGGCCAGCTCGGGGCCGGCGTACCCGGACACGTAGGACATGCCGAGGCCGATGAGCAGCCCGCCGACGACGGCGCCGAACGGGTTGTCCAGGCCGCCGATGACGGCGGCGGTGATGCCGTAGACGAACACGACGTCGAACACGTTCGGGGAGATGAACGGAGGTCCGGCGAGCATGCCCGCGAGGGCCCCGATGCAGGAGGCGATGGCCCACCCCGCGGTGAGCATCAGGCCGACCCGCACGCCGCTGAGCCGGGCGGCCTCGGGGTGGAAGGCGGCGGCCCGCATGCGCAGGCCGAGCGGGGTGAACCGGTAGAGGGCGAACAGCAGGAGGGCGACGGCGCCGACGGACACGAGGGCGAACACGCTGGACGGGGCGAAGCGGCCCACGTAGCTGAACGCGTACCGGAACCCGTGCTGCTCGTTGCCCCAGACCATGCCCACCAGGCCCTGGACGACCAGGAGGAGTCCGAGGGTGACGATGATGGCGTTGAGCTGGGAGACGCGGGCGATGGGCCTGATGACGAACCGCTCGACCGCCGCCCCGGCGACCAGCCCGGCCGTCAGCGCGGCCGCGAACCCGAGCCAGTAGGAGCCGGTGATCCCGGTGACGGTGTAGGCGGTGTAGACCGCGACCAGGGCGAGCGCGGGCTGGGCGAAGTTCACCAGGCGCGTGGCCTGGTAGATGATCACGAGGGACAGCGCCAGTGCCGCGTAGGCCGCCCCGGTCGCCAACCCGTTGAGGGTCAGGTTGATGAAGTGGGTCATGGGGGTGCTCCTCAGAAGCCCAGGTAGGCGTGGCGCGTGCGGTCGTCGGAGAGCAGTTCGGAGGAGGCGCCCTCGGCGACGACCCGCCCCTGGTTGAGCACGAACCCGGTGTCGGTGACCGCCAGCGCCCCGGCGGCGTTCTGCTCGACGAGGACGACGGTGAGCCCGGTGCGGTCCCGGAGGTCGCGCAGGAGGCCGAAGATCTGCCGCGTGACCAGGGGCGCCAGCCCGAGCGAGGGCTCGTCCAGGAGCAGGATCCGCGGCCTGCCCATGAGGGCGCGGCCGATGGCGAGCATCTGGCGCTCGCCGCCGGAGAGGGTGCTCGCGGTCTTGCCGCGCCGTTCGGCCAGGGGCGGGAAGAGCTCCATGACCTCGGTGAACGTGCTCCTGTCCCGGCGGTCGGACCGCCACAGCCCGCCCAGGCGCAGGTTCTCCTCGACGGTGAGCTCGGCGATGACGCCGCCCCCCTCGGGGACGTGGGCGAGGCCGCGGGTGATGGCCTTCTCCGCGGGGAGCCGGGTGATGTCGCCCCCGTCGAGGAGGACCCGGCCGGACGAGGAGGGGTGGAGGCCGGTGACGGTCCGCAGCAGCGTGGTCTTGCCCGCGCCGTTGGCGCCGAGCACGGCGCAGATGCCGCCGGCGGGGATGGCGAGGGAGACGCCGTCGAGGGCCCGGACGGCGCCGTAGGAGGCGCTGAGCCCCTCGACGGTGAGAAGGGGTGCCGCGGTCATCGGGGGGCTCCGTTCGTGTGGCCGGGGGCGGCGTCGTCGGAGGCGCCGAGGTAGGCCCGGGTGACGAGGGGGTCGGCCTGGACCTCCTCCGGCGTCCCCGTGGAGATGACCCGGCCGAAGTCGAGGACGACGATGCGGTCGCAGACGCGCATGACCAGGTCCATGTGGTGTTCGACCAGGACCACGGCCATGTCCCGGCTGAAGCCGCGGATCTGCTCGGCGAGGGCGTCGATCTGCGTCCCGGACAGCCCGCTGGCGGGTTCGTCCAGGAGGAGGAGTTCGGGTTCGCCGACGCAGGCGCGGGCCAGGGCGACCTGCTTCTGCAGGCCGTAGGGGAGGGTGCCGGGGAGCCGGTGCGCGTGCTCGGCGATCCCGAACCCCTCCAGGGCGGCGAGGGCGCGGGCGCGCAGCTCCCTCTCGTCGCGGTGGTGCCGTCCGAGACCGCTGATCAGGGAGAACGCCCCTCCGGCGGCGAGGCGGTCGGCTCCGGCGACGACGTTGTCCAGGACCGTCATCATCGGGAAGAGGTTGAGGCCCTGGAAGGTGCGGGCGATGCCGGCGCGGGCGAGGTGGTGGGGCCTGCGGCCGGGCGGCGGGGCCCCCTTCCAGGTGATGGTGCCGGCGGTGGGCCGCAGCACGCCGGAGAGGACGTTGAACAGGGTGGTCTTGCCCGCGCCGTTGGGGCCGATGAGGCCGACGACGGACCCCGGCGCGACCTGGAGCCCGACGTCGTCGAGTGCGGTGAGGCCTCCGAAGCGCACGGTCACCCCGTCCGCTCTCAGGAGATGGTCCGCTGCGGTCGTTGTCATGGCTGCCTTTCTCGCGGTTGCCGACCGAAAACCCGTACCGACCAGTTGGTATGGCAGGGGTGTCCGGCGGCCCGGGGGCCGTCGGACCGGAGGGTCAGTTGAACAGGCGGGCCAGGTCCACGCGGGACCTGATGTTGAGCTTGCGGAAGATGCCGCGCAGGTGGTGCTCGACCGTGCGCGGACTGATGAACATGTGCGCGGCCACCTCGCGGTTGGTGGCCCCCTCGGCGACCAGGCGGGCGATCTGCTGCTGTTGCGCGGTCAGCTCGCCGGCCGCGTGCGGCCCGGGGTCGGGTCCGGACGCGGCGGTGCCGATGGCGCGCAGCTCGGCACGGGTCTGCCGTACCCACAGCCTCGCGCCGAAGCGCTCGAAGGTCTCCACCGCGTTGTTCAGGTGCTCGCGGGCCCGGCCGGGCAGGCGCGCCCTGCGGAGGAAGGCGCCGAACAGCAGCTGGGTGCGGGCGTGCTCGACGTCGTCGTCCCCGCACGCCCGGTGCAGGGCCAGGGCGTTCTCGAAGTGGTCGGCCGCCTCGTCGCCCGTGGCCAGGAGCCCGGAACCGCGTGCGGCCAGGGCCAGCGCGCTCGGGCTCCCCACCGACTCGGCCCAGCGCCGGTACCCGGCCAGGGACGTGCGGGCCCACTCCGTCTCGCCCATCCTGACCGCGGCCTCCACGAAGTGCGGGGCGGTCAGCAGCCGCATGGTGGGGTGGCCGTGGCCGGGGGCGGAGTGCACGAGGGAGCGCAGCCGGAAGAACGCCTCCGCCGCGTTGCCCCGGGACAGCTCCAGTACGGCGAGCGCCCACGCCGCCAGGGCCGCCGCCAGCCCGAGGCTGTTCTCGCCCGCCTGGGAGGCGACCGCGCGGGCGCGGATCCGGCAGGTGTCCACGTCGCCCTGGATGGCCGCGATCATGGCCAGCGACGCCAGGTGCTGGGTGGCCCAGATGGTCTGCCCGCTCTCGCGGGACACCCTGAGGCCGGTGAGCGCGGTACCGGCCGCGGACGGGAACCGGCCGCTCCAGAACTCGGAGAAGACCAGGAACCCCAGAGCGGCGGGGAGGGTGGCCTGTTCGCCGCGCGCCCGGCCGACCTCCGCCGCCCGGGAGGTCGCCGCGCGCACGAAGGGCGCGTCGGCCAGCCGGAGCCCGGTGATGCCCGCCCAGATCAGCTCGGAGGGCTTGGCGATCTCCGCCAGCCCGGTGGCCTCGCGCAGCAGGGGCGTGGACCCCGGGTAGTCGCCCCGGAAGGAGATCACGCACCCCTCCAGGAAGGCCGACAGCAGGCGCATCGGCGCCGGGTCGTCGGTGCGGACCAGGGAGACCGCCAGCTCGGCGGCGCGGGCGTGGCGTCCGGCGTCGCCGGCCAGGGAGGCGGAGTCGGCGGAGCGGACCAGCGCCCGCAGGGCCAGGAAGCGGTCGTGCGGGATGAGCTCGCGCCCGACGGTGTACAGCCGCTCGGCCACGTCGAGGGCGTTCTCGCCGCGCATGGCGATCTGGGCGTCGATGAAGTCGACGGTGACGCGGCGCCGGTCGGAGACCGCGAGGGGGCGCGCCTGCGACAGCAGGCGGGTGGCGCGTTCGGTGCGGCCCGCCATGTAGGCCTCGTAGGAGGCGGTGGTCAGGCGGCAGGCGCGCTCGTCGGAGTCCGGTGACAGCCAGGCGGCGCGCTCGAACGCGTGGGAGGCGGCGAGGCGGCCCTCCAGGCGCTTGGCCCGGCGGGCGGCGGCGGACACCGCCTCGAACAGGTCCGCGTCGGGGGCGCTCGTACCCGCGGCGGCGTGCAGGGAGAACTCCACGGGCGCCCGCTCCGGGTCCACCGCCCCGGCCAGCGCCCGGTGGGCGTCGCGCAGCCGCCCGGCGGGGGTGTCCTGGGCGATCGCCTCGCGGGTCAGGGGGTCCGTGAAGACGACGGCGTCGCCCTCCACCCGGACCAGGCCCCGCTCCTCCGCGGGTTCGAGGTCGGTGATGGTCGTGTCGGCCCCGCCGGAGGCGGTGAGCAGCAGGTGGACGCGGGGCGCGGTGCTGAGCGCGGCGAGCAGGAGGAGGTGGCGGGCCCGCTCGGGCAGGTCGCGGTAGGGGGCGAGGAAGTCGCCGCGCAGGCGGCCGGGCAGGCGGGGCGGGTCGGGCAGCGGCTCCTCGCCGAGGAGCTGCGCCGGGGCCAGTCCGCGCAGGTAGCCGAGGACGGCGGCCGGGTTGCCGTGGGCGGCGCGGACGAGGGAGGAGCGGACGGCGGAGGCGAGGGTGACGGGGGCGCTGTCGGTGAGGATGTCGTGCACCGCCCGCTCCTCCAGAGGGGCGAGGAGGAGTTCGGCGATGCCGGGCACGAGCGCGTCGGGGGTGGGCTCGCCCATGGTCTCGGGCAGGCGCGCCCCCGCGGGCTTGCCGTGTCCCTCGCGCGCGGTGAACAGGGCGGCGACCGGGGTGCCGCCGAGCCGGCGGGCCGTGAAGGACAGCGCGTCCAGCGAGGGGGCGTCCAGCCGGTCGGCGTCGTCCACGCAGATCAGCAGCGGCCGGCCGCGCCCGGCGGCCGTGCGGGACAGGAGTTCGGGCAGCGCCGTGTAGAGGGCGAGCCGGTCGGCGTCGGCCACCGCGCCGCGGGTGAGGGCCTCCCGGAGGAGCGGGCGCCAGGGCTCGGGGAGCCCGTCGACCTCGGCGCCGAGGGGGCGGAGCAGGCGTTGGAGTCCGGAGAAGGGGAGGCCCGCCTCGTCGGAGATACCCCCCGCGTGGAGCACGGTGAAACCACCGGCGGCGCCGCGGGCGTGGTCGAGGAGGGCCGTCTTCCCCCTGCCCGGACCGCCGGAGACGAGCAGGGCCGTGCCCCGTCCGGACCTGGCGCCGCCCAGGGCGTCGGCGAGGGCCCGCGTCTCCGTGTCACGGCCACGGAGGCGGGTGTTCGGGGGTTCGGGTTCGCTGCCTTCCACGTGCTCACATTCGCACAGCGGCCCCCCGTCACGGCAGGTGCGAAGGTCCACACTGGTCGTTTCACCGATGCCCGCACCGAGTCGCACGCGGCGGCTCCCGCGGGCCCGGGACGCCTCCCGCGGGGAACCGGGGGGCGGGTGTTCCCGGGGGTGCCCCAGCACCCACCTGCGTTTCCACACCCCCGGGAGAGTGATGTCTCTCACTCCGCACGGCGGTCCGGAGCCCCGTCGGGGATTCACCGACTCCAGGGGCGGTTATAAATCCGTAACGCGCGCGCAACGCCACACCCGCGATCCCGACAAAGAGGACAAACGAAACAACGGATAGCTCTTTGTCTTCTTCGGGACACTGTCGCGGCCGCCCTGCACGGGATATCCAGTCCGGGACACCCCCGGACAGCAGGAGGGACCGACGCCCATGGAGAACCGCTCCACGACAGCACACGGCCAGTGGTTACCGGCATCCACCCACACCCGCACCACCGCGAGAAGTCCCACGTTCGGTGTCGAGGAGGAGTTCTTCGTCGTCGATCCGCGCACCCGCCGGATCCTCTCCCGGGCGCCCGAGCTCCTGTCCCGCACCCGCATGCCGGACGAACGCCTGTCCGGGGAGTTCAGCCGCGTCCAGGTCGAGGCCAACAGCCCCGTGTGCGAGACCGCCGACGACGCCCTGCGGTTCCTCCGCGCGGCCCGCGGCGAACTGGCGCGCTCCGCCGACGAGGCCGGGCTCGCCGTGGCGGCCACGGGCACCGCCGTCATCGGCGACACCTCGGCCGCCCTCGTGAGCGACGGCCCCCGCTACGCCGACATCGCCGCGCACGCGGGAGCACTACGCACCTCCCACATCGTGTGCGGTTGCCACGTGCACGTGGGCATCCCCGACCGCGAGACCGCCGTGGCGGTGAGCGACCACCTGCGGCGCTGGCTCCCCTTCCTGGTGGCGCTGTCCGCGAACTCGCCCTTCCACGCGGGGGTCGACACCGGCTACGCGAGCTGGCGGTCCATCACCTGGAACCGGCTGCCCTCCGCCGGGCCGCCCCCCATGCTGCGCTCACTGGCCGAGCACGAGCGGGCGGTGCGGGCGCTGTCCTCCGCCGGAGCGATCCTGGACAGGCACATGGTCTACTGGGACGTCCGCCTGTCCGACCACCTGCCCACCCTGGAGATCCGGGTGGGGGACGTGGCCGCGACCGCCGAGGAGGCGCTGCTGTTCGCCGTCCTCGCCCGCGGCCTGGCCACCCGCGCGCTCGCCGACGTCCACCACGGCAGGCCCGCGCCGGAGATCACCGACCAGACCCTGCGCGCCGCCATGTGGCGCGCCGCCCGGGACGGCCTGGAGGGCAGTGTCCCCGACCCGCTCACCGGCGAGTGCCTGCCGGGGGCCTACGCCCTCGAACGGCTGTGGAACGCGGCGCTCCCCGGCCTGGGCGCCAACGGCGACGCCGACCTGGTGTCGGCGCTGCTCGACCGGGCCCGGGAGGCCGGGACGGGGGCGGCCCGCCAGCGCTCCGCGTACGCCCGGCGGGGGTACCTCACCGACGTGGTCGACCACGTCGTCCGCGGGACGCGCGAGGGCCTCTGACCCCGGCGCGGGGCCGCCGGACGTCCGGCGGCCCCGCTGTTCAGACGGCGTCCCCCGCGGGGTCCGCCAGGTCCGCGAGGACCGGCGGGTCGGCGCCCTCACGGGTCACCGTGACCGCGGCGGCGGACGCCGCGAACCGCAGCATCTCCTCCAGATCCACCCGGGTCGTCCCCGCCAGACGGGCCCGGGGGCCGTCGCCCAGCAGGTCGCGGCGGTCCAGCCAGGTCAGCAGCGCTCCCATGAACGAGTCGCCCGCGCCGACCGTGTCCACCACCTCGACCTCGGGCGCCCCGACTGCCGCCTCCACACCGTGGGAGACCGCGAGGGCCCCCTCGCCGCCGAGGGTCGCCACGACCAGCGACGGGCCGAGGGCGGCGAGGGCGAGGGCCGCCCGCGACGGCGACAGGTCCGGGTACAGGAACGCCAGGTCCTCGTCGCTGGCCTTGACCACGTGCGCCTGCGCGCAGTGCCGCAGGGCCAGGGCGCGCGCGGTCGCCGGGTCGCCGATGACGTCCGGCCGGATGTTGGGGTCCAGGGTGAGCGTCACCCGCCCCCTCCCGTGCTCGCGGCGCAGCAGCGACTCGATCCGGGAGGCCCCCGGCTCGCGGAACAGGGCGATCGACGCGGCGTGCAGGGCGCGCACCTGCGGCTCCAGCTCCTCCGGGAGTTCGCCCGCGCGCCAGTGCCAGTCGGCGGCGTCGTCCATGCGGAAGTCGTAGCGGGCCGACCCGTCCGGACCGAGCGAGGCGAGGGCCAGGGCCGACGGCTCCTCCGCCGCCAGGAGGCCGGCGGGGTCCAGGCCCTCGCCGAGCAGCCGCTCACGGATCATCGCGCCGAAGCCGTCCGAGCCGATCCGGGCGAGCAGGCGGGTCGGGGTGCCGAGCCGGGCCGCCGCGACGGCCGTGTTGGCGGGACCCCCTCCCGGGGAGGCACGCAGCACGCCGGCGCCGTGGCCGGTGGGCAGCAGGTCCATGACGTTCTCACCGATCACGACGAGGCGCGCGGGTGCGCCCGCCGCCCTCGTGCCGTCCGTGCTTCGCGCGGTCACTCGTCTTCTCCGGGGGCCGGGGCGGACGTCGCGGGGATCGCGTCCGCGAGGGAGGTCGACAACCCGATCTGGGGCAGAAGGGTCGCCTGGTAGGCGTGGTAGACGTCGGGCTTGCCCGCCCAGACGCTTCCCGCCGGCCGGTTGGCCGGATCGAGTTCGTGGTGCCAGCTGCCGTGCTCGCCGTCCAGGTGGAACCTGGCGGCGTAGTCCCACCAGCGGTCGTAGAGGAGGGTGTACTCGCCGTCGCCCGTGTGCCGGGCCAGCGCCCAGGCGGCCATCGTCGCCTCGGCCACCACCCAGTGCATGCGCTCGCGCACGACCGGGCCGTCCTGCCAGTCGAGGGTGTAGACGAAACCGTCCTCGCCGTCGACCCCCCACCCGCGCCGGACGGCGTGGGAGAACAGGCTCCGGGCGTCGGGGGTCAGCCAGTCGGGGACGTCCTCGCCCGCCCGGGTGAGCGCGATCTCCAGGTGGACCAGCAGCCGCGCCCATTCGAGCAGGTGGCCGGTGGTGCTCCCGAAGGGGCGGAAGGGGTGGTCCGGCCGGTCCCGGTTGTAGTCCGGGACGGGCTCCCAGCCGGGGGTGAAGTGCTCGGGCAGGCGCCAGTCGTGGGCGGCGGCCACACCGTGGACCAGCCGCTCCGCGACGGCGAGCGCGCGCCGCGTCCAGAGGGTGTCGCCGGTGGCGTCGGCGGCGGCGAGGAACGCCTCGACGCAGTGCATGTTGCTGTTGGCGCCCCGGTACTCCTCGGTGGCCTTCCACCCGGCGTCCCAGCTCTCCCGGACGGCCCCCGCCGTCTCCTCCCAGAAGCGGGCGTCCATGACCCGCAGCGCCTCGTCGAGCAGGTCGCGGGCGCCGGGGCGGCCCGCGGCGGTGGCGGTGGAGGCCGCCAGGACCACGAACGCGTGCTCGTAGGCGGACTTGCGCGGAAGGTCGGCCCCCGGCTCCCCGCCCTCTGCGTGGGAGCGCTCCCGGGACGCGTCCCCGGCAGGGCGCCCCTCCGGAACCCGGTCGAACCACCCGCCCAGCTCCCCGTCGCGCAGCGGCCCGTTCGCGAGTGCGGCCACCCCGTGGTCGGCGAGCCGGCCGGCGTCCGCGTCACCGCGGAGGTGGGCCAGGGAGAACACGTGCGTCATCCGCGCGGTGATCCAGGTGGCGACCGGCCGGTCCCGCTCCACCCCGCCGCGCGCGTCCAACCAGCCGAAGCCGTCGGGCACCGCGGAGCCCGCGGCGAAGGCGCACAGCCTCCGCTCCTCCTCCCGCAGCCACTCGGGATGCCCCGGGGCGCGGTGTGTCGATGCTGTCAATCCACTGCCTCCTCGTCGGTACGCCGGACCACGCTATCCCGCGAGGTCGACGCGGCGGTAGCCCAGGGCCCGGCGAACCGGGCCCCGGTCGCGCGCCGCCGGGACGGCCCGGCGCGAACGCGCGCGGAGCGCCGGGCTCCCGGTACCCACGGGGTCCGGTGTGCCGGGGACGGACCGGACGGGCGGGACTCCGGGCGCTCCGTCCGGACGGGCGGGGTCCCCCGGGCGGACGGCGGATCCGGCTCCCGGGACCGTCCCCGCCCGGGGATCCGCTCACCGGCCGGCGGACGGCGGAAGGGCTCGCCCGCGGGCGGCCCGCCGACCCCCCAGGTCGGCCGAGCGGCAGGTCCAGCGGATGTGCTCGGCGACCGTGACGGGGTCGTCGGCCATGGGGATGTGCCCGCTGCCGATCAGGGAGACCATGCGCGCGTTCGGCACCCGCTCGTGGGCGTGCACCGCGCTGGACGGCAGCAGGGTCCGGTCGCGGTCCCCCCAGGCAATGGTCACGGGACAGTCGATGGGCCGCGCCGCGAAGTGGTACTCGGCGATGCGCGGGACCATCCGCACGTAGGGGGCTCCCGGTTCGAGCCCCTGCACGCTGAAGCGGGTGGCCTTGGCCTCGGGCGAGGAGGGGTCGCCCCGCAGGGCGATCCGCGCGGCGGCCCGGGCGGGCGCGGTGTTGGCGAGGCGCTCCTTGACCGGCGTCGGGATCCGGGTCGCCAGGTCGGCGGCGACGCCTACCGCGCGCATCCCCCACCGGGCGAGGCTGTCGGAGAACCCTGCCGGGGAGAACACCGTCACCGACCCCGCCAGCCCACGGGCCCCCAGTTCCAGGGCGATCGATCCCCCGAGGGAGTTCCCGGCCAGGTGCGGGCGCTCCCAACCGTGCAGTTCGCACAGGGCGCGGACGTCCTCGGTCATGCTCAGGACGTCGTAGGGCTCGTCGGCCCCCGGCGCGGGGGTCGAGCCGAAGCCGGGCAGGTCCACACAGATGACCTGGTAGTCCCGGGCGAGCCGGGTCATGACGACCTTCCAGCTCTGGCGCCGGTCGCCCAGGCCGTGGAGCAGAACCAGCGGGCGACCGCGCCCGCGCCGTTCGAAGGCGATGCGTGTCGGGTCCATGCTGTCCGGTCTACCCGCTCCGGCGCGTCGCCACCACCGGGCCCGGGCGAGGCGCCGGAGGGGAGCTCCGGACGCCGGCGCGGCGCGGGCCGTGGGGCTGGGACGGACCGCCCCGACCCCACCGGGCCCGGGGCGGGGCGCCCGACGGTCGGGTGGGCGGGGAACGGGACCGGACCCGCGTCCCCGTCGACGACGGCGGCCCCGGTCCCCGCGCGGGGACCGGGGCCGCGCCGGAGGGGCGCAGGACGTCAGACCCGTACGGGCGCCCGCGTCAGCATCAGGCCCGACAGGACCGCCAGCAGCCCGAGCAGGGGCACCAGGCCCACGCCCAGGCCCGACACCGTCAGTATCAGCATCCCGCCGCCGATCAGCGCGGCCGCGACCAGGACCCGCAGCATGCCGGGGGAGCCGCTCAGCGCCTTCGGCGGGTTCTCGAACCGCACCGCCCAGTGCGCCAGCGGCGCGATCATCGGCAGCAGGACCGCCAGGCCCAGCACGCCCCACAGCAGCCACGTGCCCGTCAGCGGCGCCGGGGTGTCGATCCCCAGGCCGAACACCAGGACCCCCGCGACCACGCTGACCGGGATCATGTGCCACAGGTAGACCGTCATCAGCTGCGGGCAGACCCGGTCCAGCATCCGCGCGGGCCCGGGGCGGTCCGACCACGCGCTGATCCTCTCCCGCAGCAGCACCGCGACGCCGATCTGGAGGACGCCCAGGGAGCCGAGCACCAGGGTCGGCGGGGACACGTTCGAGGTCTCGGCGGCGAACACGCCCGTCATGTTCACCGAGTACGGCCCGAACAGCACCAGGGCCAGCGCGGCGACGCCGCCGCCCACGGCCATCATCGCCGCGTAGCGGAGGCGGATCGCCCCCGTCGCGTAGCGGAAGCCGAGCTGGTGGATGCCCAGCCACACGAACGCGATGTTCAGGTAACCGACCCAGTCCGCACCGGTCCCGTACCGGACGGCGTCGACGGCGACCGCGCCGGCGAGCAGCGCCGCCGGCACCCACCACCCGAACCTCTCCTGCGCGGCGAACAGCACCGGGGTCGCCACCACGACCAGCACGTACACCGCCAGGAACCACAGGACCATGCCCGCCGCGCCCGAGCCCACCAGGACCGACTCCGCGGGGGCGCCGCTCAGCACCAGCAGGTGGGAGGCGGTGATCCACACGATCGCGAGCGGCACCACGGGCCAGGCGAGGCGGCGCAGTCTGCGCGCGTACCAGGTCGAGGCCGGGACCCCCTTGTCCGAGGCCGAGCGCCAGCTGATGAGGTTCGCGGCCCCGCCGACGAAGAAGATCAGCGGCATGACCTGGACGACCCACGTGAGGGCGAAGCCGCCCTCGGTCTCCAGGACGCTTCCCGCCTCCAGGACGCCCTGGTCTTGGGCCAGGACCGGGAGCCACCAGTGCTGCATGACCACGAGGGCCATGACGAGGAGCCTGATGACGTCGAGAAACCTGTCACGCCCCGCTCCGGGCCGGGGGACCCGCTGGTCGGCGGCGGGTGAGGCCGCGTGGACGGTGCCGGGCGGGGGCGCGGACAGCAAGCCCCCGCCCTCGTTCTCGACGGTCACGGTCATGTCGCTCCTAGGTCTTCCCGTGCACGGACCCCCTGGGCACAGCGTGTTCCCAGTGGTCGGAGTCGACCGGGATCAGGGGGTGGCAACGCGTTCTCCAACGCGCCCTACGGCGGGCCCGCGTCGGTGTCGGCAGATCGGTGACGCGCGTTGTTACGACCTTAGGCGGAACAGGCGGGTGGTCGCGATGGATCTGACGCCCCTTTTGAACCGGCGGTTCGCACTCCCCGAAAAGGTGGTGCCCGCACCACCGCGCGGGAGCGCCCGGCAGGGTAGTGGAGCCCGGACGCGAGGGACCGCGTCCGGCGGCCGCTCGCGGCGATCGGCGCGGGCGCCGAGACCACCGGGAGCACCCGCGGCCCGCGTCCCGGGCGTACCGACCCGAGAGGTCGGGGACACGGAAAGCGGGAGGGCCGGCGAGGGCGGTGTGGAACCGGTGGTGGTTCTCGTGGTGCGGCCACCCCGTGAACGCCTCAGCGTGTCCGGCCCCGCTGGTGCGGGGGCGGGCGTCGGCGTGGGCGGCGTGGGGCGTCGAGGGCCTTCCGGCCCGGTCGTGGACGTCGCCGTCCTCACCGGCGCCGGAGGCCCTCTTCGCCTGTGACGGGAGGGGCGGGTGTCACCGACCTCCGTGGTCAGCGCCCCTGGGGAGCGGTGGGCAGCGCGCGCTTGTGCGCGGTGGCGCGGTACCGGTCGACCAGCGTGGTCTCCACGTGCTCGGGCACCGGCAGCCCCTCCAGGAAGTCGTCGATCTGGTCGTAGGTCAGACCTAGCGCCTCCTCGTCCGGCTTCTGCGGCGACAGGGTCTCCAGGTCGGCGGTGGGGACCTTCGACACCAGGTCGTCCGGGGCGCCGAGCTCCGCGGCGACCGCGCGCACCCGGCGCTTGGTCAGACCGGTCAGCGGGACGACGTCCACGCCGCCGTCGCCGTACTTGGTGAAGAACCCCGTGACGGCCTCGGCCGCGTGGTCGGTGCCGATCACCAGGCCGCGCAGGCCGCCGGCGACGGCGTACTGGGCGATCATCCTCTGCCTGGCCTTGACGTTGCCCAGGACGAAGTCCTCGGAGGCCTCGGTGTAGGCGAGCCCGGACCCGGCGAGGGAGGCCGCCATGGCGTCGCTGGCGGGCTTGACGTCCACGGTGAGGCAGCGGTCCGGCGCGGTGAGGTCGACGGAGCGCGCGGCGTCCTCCTCGTCCTTCTGCGCGCCGTAGGGGAGGCGCATGGCGACGTACTCGGCGGTGTGCCCGGCCTCCCGCGCACGGTCCACGGCCAGGCGGCACAGAAGACCGGCCGTCAGCGAGTCGACGCCGCCGCTGATGCCCAGGACGAGGGCGGTGGCGCCGGTGGTGGCCAGCAGTTCGGAGAGGAAGGTCACGCGCCGTTCGATCTCGGCGCGCACGTCGAAGTCCTCGGGCACGTCCAGGTCGAGGATGATCTCGCGGCGGGCCCGGCTCAGCTCGGTGTCGGTCACAGCTCTCCCCCGTGGGTCTCGTGCGTGTTCCCGCCGATTATCGCGCGCGGGGCGGCGGGCCGCGCAGCCGGGGCCTCGCCGACCGCGGAAGGAACCGGCCCCGGGCCGCCGCGATCGCGGCGGCGCCCGCGGCGGAGGACCGGGGCGGAGGACCGGGGCGGGGAGGGCCTGCGGGAGCCGCGCGGGCTCAGTCGTCCGCGCGCAGCCGCCGGGCGAAGCGCTCGTAGTCGACCACCACGCCGTGCCCGTCCACCGAGAGGCGGTACTCGCCGTGCAGGGGGTCCCGGTAGGTGTAGCGCTCCAGTCCCCCCTCGGCCGCGTGGCGCGTGTAGCGCTGCCGGACCCGGCGCACACGCAGGGAGGGGATGTCGATCCAGACGACCTGGATGTCCCGGTACTCGCCGGGCCGCAGGCCCAGCCTGCGGATCGGGAGGGTGTTGGTCAGCGGTGTGGCGGCGACGTCCACGTCCAGGCAGCCGACCAGGCCGGGGAGGGGGTTCCCCTTGTCGTCGAACCAGTGGCCGCCCTGGGCGGCGAGGGCGACCGCGGCCGTGCCCCGGCCGCTCACGACCTCGGTGCGCACCTCCCGGGTCGCCCAGGCGAGGTCGGTGCGGACGGTGAAGCGGGTGAAGAACCGCTCCTCGCCCTCGACCACGGTCTCCCCCGCCTCCAGGCGGTAGCCGTCGGGCTCGGGGAGGAGTGTGCCCAGACCGAGCCCCTCGGGGACGTCGGTCCGAGCCCATGCGGCTGGATGTTCCGTCGGTGACGACATGTCACCGTTCTACCGCTCTCCGGGTCCGGTGCGCCAGGCAGGGCGGGCCCGCACCGGGTGCGGCGCGGGCCCGTGCCCCCGGCGCGGGCCCTCCGCGCCGGGGTGCGGCCCCGGCGCGGAGGGGGGTCAGACCCCGGCGGCCTTCTCGGCCCCGGGGCCGGACCCGGCCGCGCGGAGTTCGGCCTCGACCCGGTCGAAGTCCTCCTCCATCTGCGTGCTGACCTTCGCCAGTCCGTTGAACACGAAGATCGCGACGAGGCTGAGGGCGACGGCGGGAACCATCGCGTACAGGCCGATGCCGAGGTAGGCGGTGTCGACGACGTCCCAGAGGATCGCGGTGACGCCGCCCGCGATCATCCCCGCGAGCGCCCCGGCCCAGGTCATCCTCTTCCAGAAAACGGAGAGCACGAGGATCGGCCCGAAGCCGGCGCCGAAACCGGCCCACGCGTAGCCGACCAGGTCCATCACCGACTGGTTGCCCCACAGCGCGATCGCCGCGGCGGCCAGGGCGACGACCACGACGGTGACGCGGCTGATCCACAGCAGCGCCCTCGGGTCGGCGTCCCTGTTCACGAAGGCCTTGTAGCCGTCCTCGGTGAGCGCGGACGCCGCGACCAGCAGCTGCGAGTCGGCCGTGCTCATGACGGCGGCGAGGATGGCGGCGAGCAGGAGTCCGGCGACCAGCGGGTGGCTCAGCGACTCGATGAGGAGCGGGAAGACCTGCTCGGGGTTGCCGAGGGGGGTGTCGAAGTAGGCGATGCCGATGAAGCCGATCGCCACGGCCATGGCCATGGCGCTGACCGCCCAGGTGACGCTGATGGCGGCGGCCTTCGGGATGTCCCTGACCGACCGGATGCCCATGTAGCGGGAGAGGATGTGGGGCTGTCCGAAGTAGCCCAGGCCCCAGGCGAGCCCGGAGAGGATGACGACCCAGCCGAGGGTCTCCGTGGAGGCCCACCGGCCGAGGTCGGCGTCGAGGGAGACCCCGCCGACGGCGGACAGGAGGCCGTCGCTCCTGGCGGACACGCCTTCGGCCAGGCCGCCGAGACCGCCGAGCGCGGTGACCGCCATGACGGGGACCACCAGCAGCGCCAGCCACATCATCGCGGCCTGCACGACGTCGGTGTAGGAGACCGCGAGGAAGCCGCCGAGGACGGTGTAGAGCACCACGATGCCGACGCCGATGGCGATGCCGGGGGCCGGGGAGAGGCCGAAGACCTGGTCGAACAGGGCAGCCATGGCGACCAGGCCGGAGGCGACGTAGAAGAAGTAGAAGACGATGATGAGGATCGCCGAGACCCCGCGCAGCAGGCGGGTGGGGTCGTTGAAGCGGTTCTCCAGGAACGAGGACAGCGTCAGCGAGTCGGAGTCGCCGCCCGCGCGGGCGTCGGTGACCCGCTCCGTGTACACCCGGAGCCGGGGGGCGAGGAGGACCCAGCTCCCCGCGAAACCGCAGGCCAGGCCCACGGCGATCCACGCCTCCCCCAGGCCGGAGACGTAGATGGCGCCCGGCAGGCCGAGCAGCAGCCATCCGCTGAAGTCGCTGGCGTTGGCGCTGAGGGCGGCCACCCAGCTGTTGAGCTGGCGGCCCCCGAGCACGAAGTCGGACTGCGAGACGGTCCGCTTGTAGGCCCAGAGGCCGATGGCGACCATGCCGGCGAGGTAGACCGCGAAGGTTCCGATCGACCAGAGCATCGATTCGCTCAAGACCGGCTCCTCCCTTCCCTTGCGCGCGCGACTGTTGCCTTTACGCGCTGTTTACGGACATTGCTCGCGATCACTACCCCCCGTTGCACGGGTCACAACGGCTGTGCGGTGAACCACACCGCTTCGAGACCGCGCCGAGTCCTCGGAGGGCGCTGTTTGTCCGAGCGGCCATGCGGGACGCCCGCCGTTTGTCCGATCGGACAGGAGGAGCGCGAGCCACCGTGGGGCGGCGGGGCCGTCCGGGGACCCGCGGGGGTTCGAGGCCGCCCCGGCGGGTTCAACTGAACCGCGTGCGGAGCCCCGACTCCACGGCGGCGAGGTGCTCGCCCAGGGCGCGCCGGGCCGCCTCCGGGTCGCGGGTGCGGACGGCGCGCGCGATCTCCCCGTGCTGGGCGTTGCTGAGCGCGATCCCCTCCTCTGTGGGCGGTGCCGTGTCCATGAGCCCGTTGACCCGCATCCGCACGTCCGTCAGGACGGCGGTGAGCTCCTCGGAACCGGTCAGGCGGGCCAGGGTGACGTGCAGGACGGTGTCGAGGCGGCGGTAGTCGGCCCGGTCGGCCCGCTCCGCGGCGGCGAGGCCGACCGACAGCAGGCGCTCCTGCTCGGCGGTCAGGCCGGTCTCGGCGAGCCGGACCACGACCCCGGTCTCCACCACCCGGCGGAGGGCGAGCAGGTCGTCCAGCCCGGCGCCCGTGGCCGCGAGGCCGCGCAGGGCCTGGCCGGGCGTGGGGCGGGGCGGGACACCGCGGACGAACGTTCCGCCGCTGCGCCCCCTGCGCGCCTCGACGTACCCCCGGTCCTGGAGCAGGCGCAGGGCCTCGCGCAGGGTGACGCGGCCGACGCCCAGCCTGGCGGCGAGGTCGCGCTCGGCGGGGAAGCGGGCTCCGGCGGGGACCACGCCGAGCCGGATCGCACACAGCAGCCGGTCGACGGTGGCCTCCAGGGCTCTGCCCGACGGCACCGGGCGGAAGACCGCCTCGGCCGCGGGATCGGTGGGAGGGTCCACACGGTCAGCTTAGGCTTGTCCCCGGTCCTTCAGGGTCCGCGACCGCCGGGGGGGGGCGCCGCCCGCGGCGCCGGCCGCTCTCCGGCAGCCGTGCCGGGTCCGGCCCGCGCCCCTGCTCGCGGGGCGCCTCCCCGCGGGCGGTCGTCCGCGTGTCCGGCCCGCCGGCGGGGCCCGGGCGGCGCCCGGCTCCGGGCCTTCGCCCCCTGGTTCACAGTCGCCCCTCGGGGGAACGGTTCCGGGCACAACGGAATTCGAGAGAGGTCCCCCCGACAGTGGACACCCCCCTTTCACCCCGCGGCCTCCAGCCGAACGAACCGGCCTGGCAGATGCGGGTGCTCTACGAGGACGAGGCCGTGGGCGGCGCCGTCCTGCTGTCCCCCGGCCTGCTGGTGACGTGCGCGCACGTCGTCAACACGGCGCTCGGCCGCGACGGGGACCCGGAGGACCACCCGGGAGCGGGCACCACGGTGCGCCTGCGCTCGTTCGACGGGCGGGTGTGGGAGGCGGAGGTCGCGACCGACCTGTGGGCGGCGGGGCCGCAGAGCCGCGACCTGGCCCTGCTGCGCCTGAGCGGCCCGGGGCTGCCGGACACCGACTTCCCGGTGCTCAGCGGCTGCGGGGGCCTGGAGCCGGGGCAGGCCCTGTACACGACGGGGTACCCGGCGGACATGCGGTCGCTCCAGGCCTCGGTGACCTACCACGGCAGGGGCGGCCCCAACGGCGTCACGCACCAGGTGGAGACGCCTCCCTCGCGGTCGTCCCGGATCATCGGCGGGTTCAGCGGATGCGCCGTCCGGACCGAGACCGGTGAGCTGGTGGGACTCGTGCAGATGAACCACCACTACGAGTGGGGGCGCCCCGGCGAGCCCTCGGGGATCGCCTTCATCCTGCCCGTGGAGGAGATCGCGGGGGAGCGGGCCGGGGGCGAGACCGTATCGGCCCAGCGCCTCGCGGACGAGTCGCTGTGCGGGAGGCGGACCTACGACCGCCTGCACGACCTCCTGGACTCGATCCCCCTGGAGGCGGTCCCGCCGGAGAGGCTGCTGGAGCCCCGGGAGATGCGCCGGGTCAGGCAGCAGGGGGCCGCCACCACCGCCTGGCGGGTCCTCACCGCGCTGTGGGACCTGGTGCCGGGGGCGGGGAGACCGCCGTTACGGGTGGCCTGGGTCCACCACGTCTACCGGGAGGTCTCCCCTCACAGGCCGGTCCCGCCGATGGTCTGGCAGTGGATCCGGGACGAGGCCTCCGTCCTGGGCCGTGAGTGGGCGGAGGCCCTGGCCGCGGACCGGGGCGAGCGCCTGCGCGGGCCCGAGGAGCCCTCCCCCGCGGAACGCCCCGCCCCCGAGCCCGTCCCCGACGAGCCCGACACGATGGTGTTCTTCGACCTGGAGCCGGTGACCGGCGGCTTCAAGCTCTCGCACGGCTTCGCCCGGCGGGGCGAGGCGGACGGCCGTCCGCTGCACCAGGACACGAGGCTGGTCAGCGAGCCGGAGATCTGCGACGAGATCGGCGACCTCATGAGCGACGTGGTCATGCGCAGGCTGGTCACCCCGAACGAGGAGTCCCTGCGGCTGCGCGTCTTCCTCCCGAGGAACCTGCTGTACCTGCGCCTGGGACAGGCCACCGGCACCAGCGAGGTGCAGTTCCCCTCCCGGCTGGCGTCGAGGTACGAGATCGTCTACCACATACGCGAGCGGCACGTGGACCCGAGCTACCTGGGGACCCCTCCCGGCCGGTGGCTCCTGCGCTCGGAGAAGCAGCGGGAGGAGGCCCTGGTGGGGGACCGCAACGTCCTCCTCACGTGGGAGAAGAAGGTGAGCGAGGTCGCGGACGCCCTGTCGAGGTCGCACCTGACCGTGTGCGCCGTGGACTCCGAGACCGGCGACGCCGAACACGTCTACGACTCCGCCGTCAACATGGGGGTCCCCACCATCGTCAAGGGCCCCAAGAAGGCCGTGTTCGACTTCGTGAACGAGCTGCTCGAACGGGAGCCCCGGTCCCGGGTGAGGATCACCGCCCTCCCCCGTCTCCTCCGCGACAAGTCGCAGGACTACCCCGACTTCCGCGACGTCTCCCTGTTCCAGGACGACTACGGGGACGTGCTCGCGCGGGCCGTCCTCGACGGGGGTTCGGCGCTCCCCCGGGCGGGAGGGGACGGGACGGGCGCGGTGCCGTCCCCGCGGGCGGCGGCCTCCCGTGACGTGCCGGACTGACCGAGCCGGGGAGAGCCACCGTGCCGACCATTCCACTCCATCCTTTATGCCCGTGCCGTTCGGCCGAAATCGTCTGGAAGCGGAGGCGATACCGACCCGTGAACCCTCCCGAACACGCACATCGGGGGTCCGTTCCGATTTCCCGGGCGATCGGGACGCGCCGCACGGCACCGCCCCCGACGGCGGCGTGGCAGAATCGGAGGAAGGACATTTCCAGGAGGAGTTCAGAAGAGGGGCCCGCCGACCCCTCCTTTGAAGTTCCCCACAAGGGGAAAAAGACGACATAATGGACGATTTGTCCCACAGGTACCAGAACGCACTCAGCACTCTGACAGGTGGCTCGTCCCGCCCGGTCGTTCTCGTCGACTCGTCCCCCCTCATGGAGCTGCACCGCGACAGCGTGGCCGCGCTGGTCGAGGGCGCCGGGCGGGCCGGGTGCACGGTCGTCCGCTTCCACCCCGGCAACCCCACGCACACCAGGGGTGAACACGATCCACCGTGGCCCCTGGAGTCCCACCTCCCCCCGGACGCCGCGGTCGCCGTCCTCGTCACCGACACGCAGGACCGCGGATGGCGCGGCCCGAGGCTGCGCTCCTGGGCCGCCTCGCTCGCCTCCCGCCTGCCGACCGTCCTCCTCCACCTCCTGGACCGCTCCGTCTGGTCCGGGGGGCCGCTCGCGCCCGGGCCGATGCGCATGACCGGGCCGTCCCCCGTCCCGCCCTCCTCCTGGGAGTTCACGGGGGCGGCGGCCGGCGCCGGGGACGGCGGCCTCCCCGCGGACGCCGCCGTGCTCCCCGTGCTGGAGTTCGGCCCGGACGCCCTCACCGCGTGGAGCGCGGTCGTGAGCGGCGGGGCCGGCGCCTGGGAGGCCGACGCGGCCGTGCTCCCCGCCGACGGCGCCCGGCCCCCGGGCTCCGCCCCCTGGGACCCCGATCCCGTGTCGCGCTTCCTCTCCCACGCCTCGCGCGGAGCACGCGACCTCGCCGTGCGGCTGGCCCAGGCCCCGGTCAACCTCAGGGTGGCCGAGCTGATCCAGAACAACATCCCGCACGCGCCCCGCGACCCGCGCGCGGCCGTCACCGAGATCGCCGAGGTTTTCGGCAGCGAGCTGATGGACCCGGCCGTGCCCCTGGGGGACCTCGACGACCCCGCCGCCGCGGCCCTGGAGTTCCTTCCGGGGGTCCGCAGGGACCTCCTGGGCGGCTTCGGCGACCTCAGCGTGATGCGGTCGGTGTTCTACTCCCTCGGGATCGAGTTCAAGGACGCGGCCAGGCTCTACCAGTGGCTGTCCCGGATCGAGACCGGCGCCCCCCAGGACCCCCCGCTCGACGGCGAGGAGGACCTGGCCCGCGCCGTGCTGCCCGCGCTCTCCGAGATGCCGGGCGAGTACCGCAGGTTCGCGGACCAGCTCCGCGTCGCCCTGGGGGAGGAGCCCGCCCGCGAGGCCGCTCCGACGGGCGCCCCGGCGGCCCGCAGCACACCCCCGGACGGGGCGCGCTCCCCCGGCGGCCCCGCCCCCCGGCACGGGGACGCGCCCCGCCCGCAGACCACCGCCCCCCGAGAGGAACCGAGCCCGACCGTGACCGACCCCCACACCCCCGCGACGGAGTCCGCCGGCTCGGAGCCCCTGGCCCTGGGCAGTTCGAGGCTGCGCCGTTCGCGGCAGAAGCCGCTCGCCAAGCTCCGCGGCGTCCCGCCGCACAACCTGAACTTCACCGGGCGGGAGAAGATCCTCGAACACGTCCACGACCTGTTGGAGGACTCCGTCGGCGGGGTCTACCTGCTGGCGGGCGGCGGCGGCATCGGCAAGACCCAGATCGCCACCGAGTACGTGCACCGGCACCGGGACGAGTACGACCTGATCTGGTGGTTCGCCGCCAACAGCGCCTCGGACGTCCAGCAGTCCTACCTGCGCCTGGCCCGGTACCTGGGCCTGGGCGACGACACCGGGAACCTGGAGCAGGTCGCCCAGCAGGTACGGGAGGTCCTGGAGGGCGACCCCGGGGTGGGGCGCTGGCTCCTCGTCTTCGACGACGTCTCCGAGCTCGACCAGCTGGGGGAGGAGGTCCTCCCCTCGAACGGCCCCGGGGACGTCATCATCACCTCCCGCGACCAGAGCTGGATCCCCAGCGGGCGCAGCGAGGGCTCGATCGTCCCCAGCCTGAGCGCGCGGGAGAGCGTCGCCCTGCTCCGCAAGGTCTGCCCCCACGGCCTGGACGACGACGCGACGGCCCTGCGCATCGCCGAGCGGCTGGAGCACCTCCCCCTCGCGCTCGCGCAGGTCGGCGCCTACCTGCGCGACTCCCTGATGAGCGTGGAGGAGTTCCTCCACCTGCTCCAGGACAAGTTCGACGAACTCGTCACCCACGTGGAGCCGGAGGACCTGTACCCCCTGCCCCTGGCGGCGGCCTGGAACATGCAGCTCGACGACCTCCGGCGCGGCACGGGGCCCGACCGCGCCCTCAAGCGGATGGTCAGGGAGTTCGTCCAGCTCTGCTCGTTCTTCGCCCCGCGCTCCCTCTCGCGCACGCTGTTCCACCGCGCCCGCGGGCTGAGCCCCAACCCGGACCTGTCACAGATCCTCGGCAACGAGATGGTCCTGACGAGGGTCCTGCGCTACGTGAGCAGGCACAGCCTCGCCGAGTTCGACCGGACCAACCACACGTTCCAGCTGCACGTCACCTTCCAGACCGTCGTGCAGAGCACCCTCGGCGACGAGGAGCGGGTGCGCTACCGCGACCTGGCCCACCGGCTGCTGGCGCAGAGCGACCCCCTCGGCCCCGAGCTCCCGCAGAACTGGCCCGAGTACCAGCTGCTGTACACCCACGTGGACGCCTCCGAGGCGTGGCGCAGCCACGACCCGCAGGTCCGCGGCCTGGTGGGCAACGTGATCGTCTACCTGGTGGAGACCGGGAACGGCGACGCCGCGCTCGCCCTGGCGGACCGGGCCATCGAGGCCTGGTACGACGACACCGCGCAGAGGTTCCAGATCCAGCTGCTGCGCACCAGGATCCTCCGGATCCGCGGCGACAACGAGATCGCCCTCGCCGAGGCGGAGCGGATGTACGCGGAGCAGGCCCAGCTGGAGGGCCCGGAGAGCGAGGAGGCCCTGGAGGCCCACCGGGCGCGGGCCATCGCGCTCAGCAACCTCGGGCACTACGCCAGGGCCCTGGCCATGTTCGAGGACATCCACCGGACGAGGACCATGCTCTTCGCCGAGGACGACGAGAACACCCTGGTCATCGCCCACGACATCGGCGGCTGCCTGCGCCGCCTCGGCCGCTTCCGGCAGGCCCTGGAGCTGGACCGGCGCACCCTCGAACAGCGCAAGTACGTGTTCGGGCCGGACGGCATCCCGACGCTGCGGACGCGGTTGTCGATCGGCCTCGGCCTCATGGCCCTCGGGTACCTGGAGGAGGCCCGGGAGACGCTGGTGGACTGCCGGAGGCGGTTCGAGGTCACCGAGGCCAACGCCAGCACCCACACCTCGGAGATACCGGTCTTCCTCTCCGTCATCCACCGCCGGCTCGGCGACCACACCCTGGCGCTGGAGCTGACCGAGCAGGCGCGCGAGGTCAACGTCGCGCGCTACGGGCCGCACGCCCCGCCGACGCTGCACCTCAACAGCATCCACATGGTGAACCTGGCCTTCGCCAACCGCCTGGAGGAGGCCCGCCGGCTGGTCGAGGACCTCCTGGTACACATGGACGACAGGTTCCCCTCACGCCACCTCTTCCCCTGGGCCTCCAGGGCCAACGCGGCGATCGTGTTCCGCGTGCTGGGCGAGTACGAGCGGGCGTACGAGCTGGACCGCACCGCCATGGCAGAGATCCGCGAGCGCTTCCCCGACGCGGACGTCACCCTCACCGCCGTCGAGGTCAACCTGGGCAACGACCTGTTCGCCCTGGGCAGGCTCAAGGAGGCCCGCGCCCAGGACGCCGCGAGCGTGGAGCTGTGCCGGGAGGCCCTGGGGGAGCACCACGTCTTCCTGACCACGGCCCGGCGCAACCTGCTGATCAGCCGGCGGGCGCTGGGCGAGGACGTCGGGGAGGAGTGGGAGGCCCTGCGCGAGCACTACACCTCGCGGTTCGGGCCCGAGCACCGCTTCGTGGCCACGATGGCGTCCTTCACCCGGCTGGACACCGACATCTTCCCCGTGCGGGACTGAGGAGGGGGCGGCCCCGGCACACGCCCGGGGCCGCGGGGCGCAGGGGGCCGCTCAGCGCACGGACGAGACCAGGGACAGCCACTCGCGGGACCGGAACCGCAGGACGTCCCCGCCGGGGCGGTGGGAGTCGCGGAGGCACACGCGGCCCGGTTCCCCCAGGGAGGCCTCGCAGCAGTCGGCGCCGGGTCCCGACCTCGACGACTTGCGCCATCCGGTGCCGTCACGCCCGTCCCGCCAGGTGGCGCTTGCGTCGTTTCGCCCGGTCATAACTGGTACGTCCCACCGTTTCCTCCGCGCGGACGGCAGCGGAATATCATCGTTGCCGGACATCTCCTCTTATTTTACTTTCTGTGGACATCAAGAGGAATGGCAAGCCCCTTCGGAGAATGCGTGAGGCCAATGTGAACAAAGTGATCGACTTCGTCACCGACGACGGCACCGTGATCAGCATCGAGTCCGCCCCCGTCCGCAAGGAGGGGGCCGCCCCCGTCTCACGGACCCCGGGAAAGGCCACCGGGGACAAAAGGCTCGACTCCGTCCTGCTCCGCATCAGGAAGATCGCCGAGGCCGTGTCGGCGCAACTGGAGGAGCTCTCCTCCTCCTCGCTGGCGCCCTCGGAGACGGAGGTCGAATTCGGTGTGACCGTGAGCGCCGAGGCGGACGTCGTGGTGGTCAAGGGGACCGGCGAGGCCACCTTCAACGTCCGGATGACCTGGACCGCCAAGGGCTGAGGGCCGGGTCCCGGCGCCTCCGGCCGGGGCCCGGGACACACCCCCCGCACGCGAAAGCGGCCCGGATCGCGCGCCTCGATCCGGGCCGCCCCGGGGGGAGGCCGTGTCCGCCTCCCGGGAGGAGAGCCCCGTCCGGCCCGCCTCACGCGGGCCGGGACACCGTCAGTCCCAGTCCAGGCCGCTGCCGGTCTGGTACTCGATGACGCGGGTCTCGAAGAAGTTCTTCTCCTTCTGGAGGTCCATCATCTCGCTCATCCACGGGAACGGGTTCTCCGTCTCCCCGAAGATGGGGGCCAGGCCGATCTGCTCGGCGCGGCGGTCGGTGATGAAGTGCATGTACTTCTCGCACAGCTCCGAGTTGAGGCCGAGCACGCCGCGCGGCATGGTCTCGCGGCCGTACGCCACCTCCAGCTCGCACGCCTCCGCCAGCATCCGCCGGACCTCGCCCTGGAACTCCTCGCTCCACAGGTGCGGGTTCTCGATCTTGATCTGGTTGATCACGTCGATGCCGAAGTTCAGGTGGATCGACTCGTCGCGCAGGATGTACTGGTACTGCTCCGCGATGCCGATCATCTTGTTGCGGCGGCCCAGCGACAGGATCTGCGCGAAGCCGGTGTAGAACCACATGCCCTCGAAGATCACGTAGAACGCCACCAGGTCGCGCAGGAACGCCTGGTCGGCCTCCGGCGTGCCGGTGCGGAACTCCGGGTTCTCCAGGTTCTGGGTGTACTTGAGCGCCCAGGCGTCCTTCGCCGTGATCGACGGGACCTCCCGGTACATGTTGAAGAGCTCGCCCTCGTCCAGACCCAGGCTCTCGCAGATGTACTGGAAGGTGTGGGTGTGCACCGCCTCCTCGAAGGCCTGGCGCAGCAGGTACTGGCGGCACTCCGGGTTGGTGAGCTGGCGGTACACGGCCAGGACGATGTTGTTGGCCACCAGCGACTCGGCGGTCGCGAAGAAGCCGAGGTTGCGCTTGAGCATCAGGCGCTCGTCCTCGGTCAGCCCGTCCTTGGACTTCCACAGCGCGATGTCGGCCTGCATGGCGACCTCGGTGGGCATCCAGTGGTTGTTGCAGCCCGCGAGGTACTTCTCCCACGCCCACGTGTACTTGAGCGGGAGCAGCTGGTTGACGTCGGCGCGGGCGTTGATCATCGCCTTGTCGTCGACGTTGACGCGCTCGGCGTCGCGCTCGATCTCACCGAGGCCGCTGGTGGCGCCGGCGTTGTTCTCGGAGACTGCGGTCATGCTGGGGTTCTTCCGTTCTCCGGCCGGGCCGGAAAGTCGTTGTCGGGAGCGGGACGCGGCGTCGCCGCGGGCACGGTCCGGCGGGGCGGCCGGACCGGCCCGGGGCCGCCGGCGGGCGGCCCCGGGCCTCACGCCCTACTGGCAGGCCTCGCACTCGGGGTCGTCGATGGAGCAGGCCTGGCCGTCGACGATCTCGAACTCGTCCTCGATCTCGGTGTTCACGGCGGCGGGCGCCGCGACCGGCTCGGGGACGGGGACGGGGGCGGGCGCCGGGGCGCTCGGGGTCGCGGCGACCGAGTTGAGGCGGCCGTCGGTGCCCTTGAGCGTGCTCTTCTCCACGTGCGTGGCGCTCTGCGAACGCAGGTAGTAGGTGGTCTTGAGACCGGAGCGCCACGCGCGGCGGTACAGGGTGTCGAGCTTCCTGCCGCTCGGGGCCGCCATGTACAGGTTCAGGGACTGGGCCTGGTCGATCCACTTCTGGCGGCGCGATCCCGCGTCCACCAGCCACTCGGGGTCGACCTCGAACGCGGTCGCGTACAGCGCCTTGAGGTCGTCCGGGACGCGGTCGATGGCGCCGAGGCTGCCGTCGTGCATCTTCAGCGCCGAGACCATGTCGTCGTCCCACAGGCCGCGCGCCTTGAGGTCCCGGACCAGGTACGGGTTGACGACGGTGAAGTCGCCGGACATGTTCGACTTGACGTACAGGTTCCGGTAGAGCGGCTCGATCGACTGGCCGACACCGGTGATGTTGGCGATGGTCGCGGTGGGCGCGATCGCCATCACGTTGGAGTTGCGCATCCCGGTGGACCTCACGCGCTCGCGCAGCGAGTCCCAGTCGAGGGTCTCGCCCCGGTCCATGTCCAGGTCGCCGCCGCGGGAGTCGGCGAGGAGGCGCAGCGAGTCGATCGGCAGGACGCCCCGGCTCCACAGCGAGCCCTCGAAGGACTCGTAGGCGCCGCGCTCGGAGGCCAGCTCCATGGACGCCTCGATGGCGTAGTAGCTGATCAGCTCCATGCTCTCGTCGGCGAACGTCACCGCGCCCTCGGAGGCGAACGGGGTGCGCAGCTTGAACAGGGCGTCCTGGAAGCCCATCAGGCCGAGGCCCACGGGGCGGTGGCGCATGTTCGCGCGGCGCGCCTCGGGGATCGTGTAGAAGTTCACGTCGATGACGTTGTCGAGCATGCGCACGGCGGTGCGGACGGTGCGGCGCAGGCGCTCGGCGTCCAGGCCGTCGGGGCCCACGTGCTGGGCCAGGTTGACCGAGCCCAGGTTGCAGACGGCGACCTCGTCGGCGCTGGTGTTCAGCGTGATCTCGGTGCACAGGTTGGAGGAGTGCACGACGCCGACGTGCTGCTGCGGCGAGCGCAGGTTGGACGGGTCCTTGAAGGTGATCCAGGGGTGCCCGGTCTCGAACAGCATGGTCAGCATGCGACGCCAGAGGTCGACCGCGGGGATCTTCTTGGCGACCTTGATCCGGCCCTCCTCGGCGGCGGCCTCGTACTTCTCGTAGGCCTCGGCGAAGTCGGTGCCGTACTTGTCGTGCAGGTCGGGGACCTCGTCCGGCGAGAACAGGGTCCAGCTGCCGCCCTGCTCCACACGCTGCATGAACAGGTCCGGAACCCAGTTCGCGGTGTTCATGTCGTGGGTGCGGCGGCGGTCGTCGCCGGTGTTCTTGCGGAGGTCGAGGAACTCCTCGATGTCGATGTGCCAGGTCTCCAGGTAGGCGCACACGGCGCCCTTGCGCTTGCCGCCCTGGTTGACCGCGACGGCGGTGTCGTTGGCGATCTTCAGGAACGGGACGACGCCCTGGCTCTTGCCGTTGGTGCCGCGGATGTGCGAGCCGAGGCCGCGCACCGGGGTCCAGTCGTTGCCGAGCCCGCCCGAGTACTTGGACAGCATCGCGTTGTTGCTGATGCCGTGGAAGATGGCCTGGAGGTCGTCGCCGACGGTGGTGAGGAAGCAGGAGGACAGCTGCGCGCGCACCGTGCCGGCGTTGAACAGGGTGGGCGTGGAGGCCATGAAGTCGAACGAGGACAGCAGCTCGTAGAACTCGATGGCGCGGGCCTCGCGGTCGTCCTCGTTGAGGGCCAGCCCCATGGCGACGCGCATGAAGAACGCCTGCGGCAGCTCGTAGCGGACCTCGTCGCTGTGCAGGAAGTAGCGGTCGTAGAGGGTCTGGATGCCGAGGAAGGTGAACTGCTCGTCGCGCTCGGGGCGCAGGGCGGCGCCCAGTCGCTCCAGGTCGAACCCGGCGAGCGCCGGGTCGAGCTGGCCCAGGTCGATGCCGCGGCTGACGTAGGCGGCCAGGTAGGCGGCGTAGCGCTCGCCCATCTCGGACTGCCCGGCGGCGTCGGGGGCGCCGCTGATGAAGGTGAGGGCCTCGCGGCGCAGCTTGTCCAGCAGCAGGCGGGCGGCCACGAACGAGTAGTCCGGGTCGACCTCCACGAAGCTGCGGGCGGCCATGACCAGGGCGAGCTCGACCTCGGAGTCGGGGATGCCGGGGTAGAAGCCGCGGCGGGCCTCGGTGAGGACCTTCTCCGCCGAAACACCGGTGAGCCTCGCACAGGCCTCGGTCACGACGTGCTCGATCCGGTCGACGGCGGCGGGGGGCGCGCCCTCGTTGGTCGGCTCGGGCCGAACGGATACGGGCACGGCCTCGACGTCAAGGGTCATACAGCGGCTCCAACCTCGGTAGAAGAGTCCCGGCGGGGAGGGGACACGATGGGCAAGGTGCGCGGCACGCACCGGGGGACCGACGCACCGGGTGCGTGCGGTCGTCCGACCGGTGGGTCGCGGCGGCTCACCCTCGAAGCCCCGTCGTCGGCGCACGTTCACGTGCGCACCGGTGGCAGGTCTTCGGGCTCGTGGGCGGCCTACGCACCGTCGCTTCCCGGGGCCTTCGGGGGTCCCCAGTGCCTGTGACGGCTTCGTTCCCACTTACCGCTGCGGGGCAGCCCCGGCTTCGCACCGGGTTCCCTCTTGCCTCACCCCGAGGGGTGAACCACCAGCGGGACAGATACTACATCTAGGGGGCCCTGCGTTGGAACACCGCAAGATGATGGCGTGTCATCGATTTCTCGGATTCTTCGACGATCGTCGAACACACGCGTGGGCCGTGGTATGAGAGGGCCTCGGGCACCCGGTTCGGGGGGATGTCGCGCCTCGTCGGGGCAGCTGGGAGGCGACCGGACACAGCCTAGATCGTCGCCGGGGCTCCCCGGGACCGGGAGCGCCCCCCGAGGGGCGGCCGAACGCCCGGAACGCCGCTTCCGAGGCGGTTCGGGCGGCGCCCGGCGAACCGGTGCCGCTGACCACACGGCCGTGTCCGCGGCGGCCGACCCCGGACCGGAGCGGCCGGGCGGAGATCCGTGCCTCCACCGCCCCGGGCGTGTCGGCGGCGCGCCCGCACGTCGGAAAGCTCACTCCTCCGGGTCCGGGCCGGAGCGCCCCGGCCCGGACGGCCGGGGTCACTCCTCGTCGAGTCTGCGGTCCAGCCGGTCCTCGGACAGCCCCAGGTCGGTGCGGATGCGGAACCGGATGCGCAGGAGCTCCACCAGGAGGTCGCGGACGTAGGGCGAGGAGGCCCGGTCGAGGAACCGGTGCGCGCCGACCGTCGCCCACCGCTCGGCGCCCTCCAGGTCGTCGTGCGCGTACAGTGCCTCCGCGACGTGGATGAACGTCTGGAGTCCGGGCGGATCCTCGCCCTCCAGGCGTTTGAGGTGGGCGTAGGCCTGGTCGACCTCGTCCAGTTGCAGGAGTGCCCCGGCGCTGAGCGCGCGGGCGTCGATCACCGTGGCCCCGCCGTCGTCGATCGCCCTCTGGTAGGCCGAGCAGGCGCGCTCGAACTCCTGGGCGATCTCCCACTGCTCCCCCGCGCGCACGAACAGCTCCGCGCGCGAGACCTCGCTCCCCGCGTCGACCCGGTTGGCCAGGTCCAGGAGTTGGGCGGCGACCCGTCCGTGCTCACCGGACCGGACAGCGTGGAATTCCCAACGGTCGAGTTCTGCCGTCGTCACGTGGGTCAACCGCATCGCCCCCATCCCCTACTCGCACTCCCGCGCGCCCTGTCAGGACCTGGCCCGCTCCAGGGCCTGCCAGAACCCCTGGCGCAGTCCGTCACGGACCTCGTCACGCAACAGGTGGTCGATCGGCAGCGAGGAGCCCTGGAGCAGGCGCGCCTCCAGGTCGGAGGGCATCCTGGGCCTGCGGGCGAGTACGGCCTCAACCCACAGGGCGGGCGCCTCGCGAGCGATCGACTCCGCGAAGTCGTTCCCTTCCTTGTGCGCGACATGCACCGCTTCGTCAACGGTATGCGCGGCGGGACGTGTCTGCTGTGGATATCCAGGACTGGGACGGGATTCCTGGTAGCCGCCGGCGCTGAACCGGCTGGCGGGTTCGGGACCAGTAGGTGGCGGCCCCCCGTAGGGGGAGGCTGCCCCACCGCGGTGAGCGGTGTCAGTTTCCGTACTGGTCCCATAGGTAGGGTTTGCGTCGGCCGCTCCCCCGAACCCGGAGCCGTCCCCACCCCCGTAGCGCGGGTCCTGGCGCGGGTCCTGCCGTGGGTCCTGGGGTGGGGCGCTTCTCGGAGGTGGCGCGTGGCCGGGTTGGCCGTCCGACGCGAAGGAGCGCTGCGGCCCCGTCCCCGCGGCGAAGGACTGCTGGGGTCCCGTGCCGTTGAAGGAGGGCTGCGCTCCGGTCATCGGCCCCGATCCGGAGGCCGGCCTCCCGGGCATGCCGTAGCCGCTCGGGTCCGCGCCGCGCATCGACGGGTGCCCGTCGGTGACGGGATAGCCCTGCTGCCCGTTGTGGGCGGGGTGGCCCCCGGTCACCGAATGGCCGGGGTAGGAGCCGCCGCCCGTGCCGGGCGGGGTCTGCCCGCCGGACGGGAATCCGTTGGCGTCGATGCCGCCCGGCTGCTGGCCGCCGTCGCCCCCCGGTCCGACGAGGTGGTCCCCGCCGCGCTGCTGCGCGAGGGACCTCCGCATGGCGCGCAGCTGGTCCATGGCGCTGCCCTGGGGGACGGGCTGGCCCCCGGTCCCCGCGAACATCGCCTCCAGGCCGCCGCTGGAGGATCCCACCGGGTCGACCCGGGCGCCGCCGGGCTGGGCCGCGACGGGCTGCCGCGGCGTCTCGGGCGCGGAACGGGCCCGGCCGTTGGCGAACGGCGTCGTGGTCTTGGCCGCGGTCTCCTGGGAGGAGCCGCTGCTGGAGAGGAGGTTGACGTGCGGGCGCAGGTGGCCCGCCCCGATCTCGATGAGGTCGTCGCACTCCCGGCGCAGGGCCCGGGAGATGGTCCAGTTGCCCTCGACGGACACGTGCACGACGGTGACGCGCACGCCCATGTCCTGGACGTCGGCGACGACGGAAGCCATGTCCTCGTCACCGCTGACCAGGACTGCGTCGCACAGGACGCCGGTGCGTGCCAGCGTGGTGATGTCGCGCTGGACATAGCTCTCCACGCCCTCGCGGCGGCCGGGCCGTATCCTCGCGGCACGGAACTTGACGCCGGGGATGTCGGCGATGCCGTCCTGCTCCTGGGAGCGCCGCTCGTCGGCGACGGCCTCGTACCAGTAGCAACGCAGCAGCGGAAGACCGGTGCGGTCCCGTGCGACCTCGTTGAGGAACTGGACGAGTCCGGAGTAGTCCCAGGAGACGGAGTCCCGGTTGCGGGTTCCGTGCACGGCCATCGCGCCGTCCGCGAGAAGGTATCCCGCGTCAACGAACAACGCGCAGCGGTCCACGTGACACCGCCCCCTTCCCTTTTGACTCTGGGGCCATATCCATGACCGGGGCACAGCCTAGCCAAGTCTGTCTGGTTTTGCGTGCCCTCTTTGAATACGGAAAGTTATGGACCCACTACACACAGGCGAGATCCCGTTGAGGGGCGGGCTTTTCCGGCCGCCCGGGCCTGCCGGGAAACCCGTCGCGAATACCGGACTTCAGGTACGCATCGGGGCGGTCAGCGCCACGACGCCGACCAGCACCGCGTCCTGTTCGGAGAGGATTCGGATATCCGTTTCCCTGCCGAGTACTGGGTCGAATCGTACGACGTCGGTACCGAAGGTGAAGGGGTCCCCCACGGCTCCGCGCGCGGAACTCGCGAAGGCGTTGTCCTCCTCCCCGTACCCGCCGCTCGGGGCGACCGCGCGGCCGTCCACCGTCACCCGGTCCCCCCGCAGGTCGGCGTCGCCCTCCCAGGCCACCACGTCCACGTGGGAGGGCACCGCGGCGGGGAGCAGACCCGACACCGGGAACGACATCCCCGTGCGGCTCCGGAAGACCGCCCCGGTGTCGTCGAGCACCATCGCCTGGTTGTAGGAGCCGATGCCCGGGTCCTCCAGGACCACCACCAGGCTCCACCCGGCGTAGACGCCCCGGCCCTCCCGGGCCGGCACGTCGCCCACCCACCACTCGCCGCCGCCCTGGGCCCTCACCAGGTCGGTGACCTCGGCGAACGCCTGGTAGGCGGGGTATCCGGGCAGGTCCGCGACCTTCGTGTCGGTGGCGGCCACGGTCCGGTAGGACGTCATGCCCGGCCCCCTGACCCGGGCCGCGGGGGCGTCGGGGGCGCCCGCGGCCGAGAAGTACAGCCCCGCCCAGCGGACCGCGCCGCCCTCGGGGAGTTCCCAGGTCGCGGCGCTCGCCGAGGTGGTGGCGTCCGGATCGCCCTCGAGGGGAGCCATCACCCAGTTGTCGTTGTCGCGGTGCTCCCCCTCCCTCAGGCGGGCGTCGGCACAGGGGCCGTCCGGCGCCTCCGGCCCGGCCCCGGAGGACGGGTCCGGACCCGGTTCCGGTTCCGGGACGGGCCCGGGGCCGCCGTCCGGGTCCTCCGGGTCCGCGACCTCCGGGTCCGCGTCCTCCGGATTCGGGTCCCGCTCCGGGGCCGTGGGCGACACGCCGTCCGGCAGGGCGCCGGCTCCGTCAGGGGCGCCGCCGTCCTCTCCCTCCGCATCGTCCTCGGAGGTCTCCTCCTCCCCCCGGGACCCCTCTTCCCCCGGGGACGCCTCCGTGCCGGGCTCCGCGGGCAGCGGCCCCCGCGGTGCGCGGGCCAGGTCCGCGTCGGCCTCCGGAGCGGTGCGCCCGTCGGCGCCCGGGGTCCCCCCTGTCCCGGGGCCGGCGCCGGGGACGCCGGGGTTCCCGGGCCGCCAGGGCCACGGCCACGGCCAGTGCCCCCCGTGGTCCCGCTCCGGCTCGACACAGGTCATCAGCGCGTTGCCGACGCTCTCGGTCCGCACCCGCCCGGCCGTCGCGTAGCGCGCGGCCACCCCCTCGGAGGAGACCCCGCGCTCCCCGGTCGCACTGGCGGCCACGCCTCCGGAGGACACCGTCACGGACGCGGGCACGCCGACGTCGGCCCCGGCGTCCACGCGCACGTCCAGGAACTGGGTGCTGTTCTGCCCGGACGCCATCCGCGGTTGCGCGCAGCGGCCGCCGCCGCTGCCCGACGAGCAGCTCCAGTCGCCGTTCCCGGTCGCCATGGGGACGGAGCTGCCGGCGCCGCCGGAGGAGACCATCTCGACCCCCGGCGGCAGCGTGATCACCGCGATGACGTCCTCGACCGTGGACGCGCCGATGTTGCGGACGTCCAGGACCACGATCCCCTCGCTGCCCGGGAGGAGCGCGCCGACGGGGTCGATGCCCGCCGCGAACAGCGGTTCGGGGGCGTCCTCGGCCACCTCCTCCTCGGGGACGTCCGCCGGGGGCACGGCCGGCTCCGCCGGGGACTCCGGGACCTCCGGGGGCGCGGGCCGGTCCGGGGCCGCCGTCCCCCCCGGCGCGGCGGGGGGCGGGGCGTCCGCGGGCGGGGCGGCGGGGGGCGGGCCCGGAGGCGTGTCGGGGGCGGCCGGGTCCCCCGGCGCGGGCGCGGGAACGGGTTCCTCCTGCGGGGCCGCCACCGGGGGCGGGTCCTCGGGACCCATCGGAACCTCCCCGCCGGTCAGGGCGAGCGCGACCGCGACCGCCATGCCCGCGGCGGCGGCGCCGCCGGCCGCCGCCTGCTGCTGGCGGCGCGACATCCGGCCCCACCAGGCTCCCGTGGCCGCGCCGCCCGGGGTGAGGGCGAGGTAGCCCGCCGCCCCGGAGCCGACCACCAGCGGGAGGACGACCCCGCGCAGGCCGACGTTGACGTCCATCAGCTCCGCGTACACTTCACGGCAGTCCGCGCAGCCGTCCATGTGCGTGTCGACCTTGGCGGTGTCCCGTTTGGACAGGCCGCCCCGGACGTAACCGCCGAGGAGCCCCAGGGTCGGGCGGCACGCCTCCGCGGCCGCGCCGCCGGCCAGGTGCATCTGGAGGTAGGCCTGCCGGAGCCCCTCCCGGGCCCGGTAGGCGAGGGCGGCGACCCCGTTCGGGTTCATGCCGAGCAGGGGCGCGGCCTCGGCCGGCTTGGTGCCCTCGATCTCGGTGTGCCAGAGGACGGCCTGCCACCGCTCCGGCAGGGAGAGGAAGGCACGGGCGATCAGTGATCTCTCCAGCCCCTCCAGCGCCGGATCCACGAACGGCTGGCCCGGGACGAGGCTCTCCATGTCGTCCGTGACGACCTGGCGCTTCTCCCCCCGCCCCCGGTCGTACGCGGCGTTGCGCACCGCGGTGAGCAGGTAGGGGCGGAAGGAGTCCTCGGGGCCCTTGCCCCTCCGGATGACGCTGAGCACCCGGGTGAACGCCTCGGCGACGGCGTCCTCCGCCTCGGCCTCCCCGCGCAACAGCTGCCTGGCCAGTCCGCGCGCCGACGCCGCGTGCCGCTCGTACAGAGTCGCGTAGGCGGCGGTGTCGCCGCCACGCACCCGCCTGATGATCTCAGCGTCACCGACGAGTGTCTCTGTGTGATTTCTGTCGGCGTCGGACACCGAACGTCCTCTCATCTGATCCCGCCACAAGCCAGGAAGAACGCTGGTTCGGCGTCGGAAGAACACGTACTCGAAAAAAATATCCCGCATCCGCGTCATGGCCGCCACCGATCCCGGTAATCAGGGTGAGGGCGAGCGGCGGGGACCCGGTGCGGGGGCACGGGCCCCCGCCGCTCACCCGGGCGGACCGAGGATCAGGAGCCACACACCATGGGTGATGCCGAAACGGGAACCGGGACGTGGGACCGCGGTGTCGGCACCCGGCGCCTGCGCGCCCCGTGGGGGCGCCGGAGCCGGGAGGCGGGCTGGGAGCCGCCGGACGACTGGTGGACCCCCGCCGTCGACGCCGTCTGCGAGGCCTTCGCCACCGGGACGGACCTGGCCGGACCGTGCGCCCGGCTGGGCGAGGCCCGCGCACGCTCCGGGGTGGGGATCGGCCAGAGCCTGGACGACCTCGCGGCGTTCACGGCGCTGGCGGGGTGGCGGAGCCCGCCGATCGAACTGGTGCGCGCCATGGCCGAGGGGTGGGCCGACGCGGGACGGGGGCGGGAGACCTGTCAGGACCCGCTGACCGGTCTGGCCACCCAGGAGTACCTGCGGACCAGGCTCGGCGAGCTGTACCGGGGAGCGGACGGCGGCCCGTCCCCCGCCTCGGGCCACCGGCTGGCGGTCGTGTCGCTGGACCCCGGGATCGACCCGTGGCGACGCGCCGCCCGGCTGATCGTCCTCGGTTACGAGCTGTCCCGGTTCTTCACCCGGGGCGAGTCCGTGTGCCTGATCGGCCGGGGCCGGATCGGGGTCGTCGCGGCCGAGGCCGACGACCTGGACCCGCGGTTGGACGAGCTGCGCCGGGGCATCGGCTGGGAGCACGGCGCCGGCGTGTGGTCGGTGGCACTGCCGCCCACGCACCGGGAGGCACTGGCGCTGGTCGAGGGTCTGGGGAGGCCCGGATGACCGGGTGACGCCGTCCGGCGCCGTGAGGCCCCCGAGCGGAGGGCCCGGCGCCGGACGGTGGCCGGACGGGGCGCGGATTCGCCGAGGGGACGAACGCGACCGGCCGGCCGCCCGCCGGGCGACGGTCCCGGGTTCCCCGGTACACGGGAGAGCCGGCCGGGACCGCTCGGCGGAAGGGGGAGCGCCGTGTTCCGGCCTCCCCGGGGGCGCGTCCGCAAGGGGAGGCGGACGCGCCCCCTCGCCGTGGGCGTCCGGCCCCGCGCCCGTCCGGCACCGCGCTCACCCGAGGTTGAGGCGTCCCCCCGTCGCACCGAAGACAGCGCGCTTCCAGGCGGACGCGGGAACGGGCCTCACGGCGGCGATCCGCTGCTCGAACCCACCGGGGACGGGGACGTGCCCGTCGCTCGCGGCCACGGCCGCCATCGCGGCCACCTCGGTCACCGTGGGTCCCACGGCGCCTGCCGTGCCCGCCGCCTCGATCCAGGACTCGAGGCCCGTGGGACCGGCCGCCGCGGGCTGCTCGGACCCGGCCGCCGGGCCCGGACGTGCCTCCTCCGGAAGGACGTCCGCGGGACGGGCCTCCGGCGGCCCCTCCTGTGCGGGTGCCTCGGCGACCGTGGACCACGCGGACCGTTCGGGCGTCGCGGGTTCGTGCGCCTGCTCGAACCCCGCCAGCCCCTCGAACCGCTCGGAGGGATCGGGGCGTTCGAGCGGTTCGGACCGCCAGCCCTCCGTGTAGGGGGCGGCCGGGATGTCCAGGAAGCCGGTCACCTCCAGGGGGCCGGCGGCCCCCGGGCGGACCTCGGTCACGGGGAACGGCGGAGCGGGGTCGAAGGACTCGGGGACGGCCGGGGCCGCGGGAGCCGCCGGGTCCGCGGTCGGAGCCTGGGCGGGGGCCGCCACGGCGGATCCGTCACCGGTGCCCTCCGGAGCGCGGGCGGCCTCCGCGGCGGCTCCGCCCCCGGGCCGTTCCGGGTCCCGCACGGGATCGGCTGCTGCCCCGGTGCCGTCCCGATCCCGGGCGCCGACCTGGTCGGCGCCGGCACCGGCCACGCCTGCGGGGGCCGGGGCCGAGGGCTCCTCCGGAGCGGCGGAGGCGGGACCGGCGGCCTCTCCGGGGCCGTCGGTCCGCGCCGGGGCGGAAAAGGGTCCGTCCTCGCCGAGCAGGGAGGCGCCCCGGTACAGGAGGGTCTCCTCCGCGGGCACCGGGCCCGCGGGGGCGGGGGGCGCGTCGGAGGACGGCTCGGTCCGCGCCCGCGGACCGCGTTCCGGGGACGCCGTGCCGGGGCCGGAGGGGGTTCCGGCGGGCTCCTCGTCCTTCTCCTTGCGGGCACGGCGGTCGGCTCCGAGGATGAGGAAGACGTCCGTCTCCTCCGCGTCGGGGTCGGTCCCCTCCGAGTCCTCGCCGACGACGGTCGGCGGGTCGGCGGGGCGCGGCGGCCCGACCTCGCGGGGCGCGCGGGAGCCTCCGGCGTCGGGCCGGGGAACCGGCGCCTCCGCGGGTTCCCGCGTGCCGAACCAGGCACGGGCCGGGGGCACCTCCTGGCGGCCCCCGGGGGGTGCGTGCCGGGGCGGCTCCGGGGTCTGGGCAGGCGGGGTCTTGTCGGGCGGGGTCCGGACAGGCGGGGTCCGGGCCGGAGCCGACGCGTGGTGCGCGGGACCGCCCGGGACCGGGCCCCGGTGGGGCTGCGGCCACATCGGCGGCTGCGGACCCGAGGGGGCCTGCGGCCCGGGATACGGCCGCTGCGGACCCGACAGCGGTCGCTCCACCGGCTGCTGAGGACCTGAGGGGGCCTGCGGTTCGGAGTACGGCTGCTGCGGACCCGAGAGCGGTCGCTCCACCGGCCGCTGCGGACCCGAGGGCGCCCCCGCACCGGGATACGGAGACTGCGGCCCCGAGGTCGGACGCTCCCGGGCCGGGGGCTGAGGACCCGAGGGCATCCCCGCACCGGGATAAGGCCGCTGCGGACCCGACGTCGGCCGACCCGCCGGCTGCTGCGGACCCGAGGGCGCCCCCGCACCGGGATACGGCGACTGCGGCCCTGAAGGAGCCTGCGGACCGGGATACGGCCGCTGCGGACCCGACGTCGGCCGACCCGCCGGCTGCTGGGGCCCGGACTGCGGGCGCACCGGCTGCTGGGGCCCGGACGGCGGCTGCTGCGGCCCCGGGGGCGGGCCCTCCCAGGGGCGCTGCGGACCGGAACCGGGCCCCGGAACCGCGTCGGGCCGCGGCCCGGGCCCCTGCGGGGGCGCGGGCGGCGGCTGCGCCGGAGGGGTGGGTATCGGGGCGCCCGACAGGAACGCCTCGGCCATCGAGTCCTGGGCGAAGGCCCGCGGCTGCTGCGGCGGGGCCGGAGGGACCTGCGGGCCGGAGGGGTCCGCCCACGGCGTCCGGTTGGGACCGGTGGGTTCGTGGGGACGCGGCGCCTCCACCGCGTAGGGGGTCGGGGGGAACGGCCCCGGCGGCGGGTACACGCCTCCGTGCGGCGGGTCCTGTCCGGGTTCCTCGGGGAACCACGGAGCGGGCCGGGGCGGCTGCGCACCGCCGCCGCCCTGCTGTCCGGGCCCTTCCTGCGGGGGCGGCGCGGCGGCGCCCGCGGGCGCGTCCCCCCGGGAGGGGGCGCCGTGCGGCGGGGCGTCCCGGTCGGGGTGGTGCGGCGGGGCGTCCGGGGGGCCGTCCGCTCCTTCGTGCGGTGCCGGACGCGGGTCGTCCCGGCCCGGATTCCCCCGGGGAGGGGTGTCCTGTCCGGGATCGGACCCGTGGTGCTGGTTCACGGCCTACTCCCCTTCCGTGCGTGCGCGGGCGGGCGCGGCCCCGTCGACGGCGCGGCCCAGGGCCTCGGCGGCGACGAGCTGGACCGTCCGGTGGGTGGCCTCGCCGATCAGCCGCGGGAGCACCGCCGCTCCCTGCGCGAGGTGCCGGTCGTGCGGCACGACCACCACGGCGGCGCCGCTCTCGGCGATGATCCCGGTCGTGCGCGCCACGTCGAACGCCGGGTCCTCGCGCCTGCGCTCGTCGAAGACGACCACCACGGTGCGCCCCACCTCGTCCGGCCTGGTCGCGGCCAGCGAGTCGAGTTCGCGTCCGACCCTCAGCGCGGACTCGCGCGTGGCCCGGACCACCCGCACCCGGGAGTGGGCGCCCGCGCCGACGGCCGCCGGGAAGGCGCCGTCGGCACGGCCCGCCACGAGTGTCACCCCGAAGAACCGGGAGATCGGCAGGAGCCCCGAGGAGTAGGCGTCCGCCCGGTCCGGCGCTGCGCCCACCGTCCACAGGTTCTCGCCGACCTCGCCGAGGCTGGCGCACACCGACTCGAAGGTGGCGGGGTCGACCCCCTCCAGGTCGCCCGGCTCGCCCGCTCCCAGGCGGTCGGCCATGGACGGCGCCCGCCCGGTGGCGTCCACCGCCAGCACCCGGTCGTGGCGGAAGTGGGCCAGCGCGCGGGCGACGAGGGCGGTGACCACCGCCGCGTCCGCGCCCGTCCCGAGGTCGTCGACGAGGATGCGGCGCCCCGTCGAGGTGGCGCGCTGCAACCGCCGTCCCAGCTCGATGGCCTCCGCGACCTCGTCCACCGGCCGGAACGGCCGCAGGACCGTGCGTCCGATCCTGCGCACCAGGCCGTCGGCGGGCACGGGCCGGGCCGGGGCCGCGCGCCCCGCGCCGGCCGCCGGGACGGGGGGCGCGGCGGGGTTCCCCGCGAGGTGGGTCTGTGAAGCGTTCATCGTCCCCCGCTCAGAAGGTCGTGAGGAGTCGCTGGTAGGTGCCGAACGCGCCGATCGCCAACGGCACCAGGACGACGACGGCGATCGCCTCGAACCTGCTCGTGACCCCGCGGAGTCTGGCGCGAACGTGCTCGGGCTGCTCGACGGACAGGACCACGGCCGGAATCGCCGCGACCGCGACTGCGATGCCCAGCGCGGGCCACACGCCCCACGGCACGGCGTCGGCCCACGCGAACAGGAAACTCACCAGTACCACCAGGCTCGCGCCGATGAGTGCCGACTTCTGGGCCACCAGGGGGAACAGCCGGGCACGGCTGGCCACCACCAGCGCCAGGACCACCGACAGTCCGGCCGTCCACCAGTCGAAGCTGGTGGCCAGCCCGACGCCCGCCGTCGCCGTGGCCGCCGCGACCGAGACGGTGGCGATCACCAGGCTCCGGTGGGCCCCGGCCACCGAGGTGAGGACGTCGCCGCGCGCCACCGCGTCACCGGAGCTGCGCCGGTCGTCCAGCACGGCGAGCCCGGAGAACGTCAGCGCCAGCCGCAGGAGCAGGCTCAGCAGGACCACGCAGGCCACGGTCATGATCGCGGCGACCTGGTGGGCGGGCAGCCCGAACGCGGCCCCCGCCGACCACACGGCGGCCAGGGCGAGCCCGACCCCGCCGCCGGTCAGCCCGCCGCGGCCCAGGGAGGAGGTGAGTCCGAGGAGCAGGACCAGGCCCGCCAGCAGGGCGGCGGCGCCGCCCCAGCGGGCCCACTCGGGCCATCCGAACGCGTCGCAGGCCAGCCACAGGGCCAGGCCGCCGACCGCCGCGCCGCTGATCGCCAGCGCCGTGCCCAGGGGTTCGCGCCACGTGGGGCCGACCGCCGCGCCGACCGCGACGAGGAGTGCGGCGACCACAGCCAGTCCGGTGATGCCGCCGGCCCCGGAGAAGTACCCCTGGAGCACCCATCCCGCCCCGAGGGAGAGGACGACCAGCGCCAGCGTCGCGGTCCACCGGGCCGCCTCGGGGCTCCAGCGCCCCTGGTGGCCGTCCAGTGCCATGGACACCGCCTCGGGGACCTCGTGCACCACGGGCGCGGGCACCGGCTCCTCCGCCCGGACGAGCCGCAGCACCGCCCCGTCCGCGACCTGCCGGTCGGCGAGGGTGGTGTCGCCGTCCAGGACGATCCCGGAGGCGGTGACGAGGTGGCGCAGCTTCGCGGGGTTCTCCACCTGGTCGCCGAGGAGGTCGAGGACTTCCGGCATGAGCGCGCCCACCGGTTCGCCGGCGGGTAGGACGGCGTCGACCCTGCGCTCCTCACCGACGAGCGTCACCCGGCTCCAAGCGGTCATTGCCTTCCAATCCTGCTCTCGCGTCTCGGGTGGCGGTCCGCCACCGTTTTCGGGCCCGGGTCCGGGGAGGGCCCGGGCCTTCCGGGGTCAGGCGGGTACGTCGTCCACGGCGATGCGTTCGAGGTAGCCGTTGCCGACGAGCCAGCGGACCGTGGGCGCGGGGGGGACCTCGGAGAAACCGGCCGTGTCGAGCGTGAAGCGGATCCCGCCGCCGGGCAGGCCCTCGTGCGCCGGCGCGGCGGTGGCGCTCACCTGGAAGGGGTGGATGACCCGGTAGCGGTGGTACAGCTCCCCGCCGTCCGCGCCGGTGCGGGCGTACGCGGGCAGGCCGCGCTCCTCGAACGGCGTCCCGTCGGGGAACAGGTACCGCCCGCTCTCCTGGCCGAAGGCGTCGACCACGTCGCCGACCTCCAGGCCGTGCAGGTAGGAGCCGCCGCTGCGCTCCTCCAGGCTCTCGCGGACCTCGGTGACCAGCTCCGCCGTGGCCTCCGCCGTCTCGGCCTCCTCCGCCTGCGTGAGGGGGGCGGGATCGGGCTCGGTGGTGGCCAGCTCCTGGTAGAGCCAGCGCGCCGCCTGGTCCTCGGTCGTGAACTCCATGCCGGGACGGCCCTGGTCGAAGTCGATGACGGCCGCGGCCAGGTAGCCCTCCTCGTCCTGGGTGATCACGTAGTAGCTGTCGACGGTCTCGGGCTCGGGGCGGGGGTCCCCGGGGAGCACGTACAGGCTCCGGGGGACCCCGGCGGCGTCCAGCTCCTCCCGGGCCCGGTCGAGGGTGACCTGGGCGCCGACCCAGTCGCCGGGGACGGGAGGGACGGCGTTGTTCGCCGGGCCGGACGCCTCCTGCTCCTGCTCGACCCTCTGGGTGCTGAGCTGGGTGCTGACGAACGACCAGCCGACGGTGCCGCCGCAGATGACGGCGGCGAGGCAGGCACTGATCGCCACCTTGCCGAAGTTCTCGTCCAGGCGGCGCCGGGTGCGCTGCCCCCCGAAGAGGACCGCCTCCCGGAGGCGCTGTCGGCGCACGGCGACGGACTCCAGCAGCTGACTGTCGTAGTCGCGTGCCAACCGTGCCCCCCGTTGCCTCTCGTGTGATTCCCGCCCCGCCCGGGACCGGTCAGATGTTCTGCACCGCGGCGTTGGCGCGGCTCAGGGTCTCCTGTGCGGTGCCGTCGTTGGTCTCCAGCGTGGTGCGCACCAGCCGGATGATCTCACGGACCTCGTTGCCGGCGTTGTGCCACTTGAGTTCCTTGGCGCTGTACTCCTCGGAGACCCCGGTGGCCTCGAACTCGGCCATGGCCGCGCTGACGTCGGTGTCGCGCTCGCCGATCAGCGTTTCGAGCCGGTTGGTGATGGTGGTGATGTTGGTCTGGGCCTCCTGGGAGGCTCCGATGTCGTAGGCGTTGTTGCTCATGCGGACTCCTCGGGGACGGTCAGCGGAACTTGGCCGCGTCGAAGTTGGCCGCGCCCATGTTCTGGTTGGCGTCGTCGGCCATGGTGTCGGCACCGGTGGTGAAGGCCGTGTTCATGCCGCCCTGCCCCTCCTGGATGGAGCCGAGGCCGGCGCGCAGGTCGGCGGTGATGCTGTCGGCCTGCAACTTGAAGGAGTCGAAGGCCGCCTTGCCCGCGCCGTCGAACTTTCCTGCGAGCGGTTCCGCGGCCTGGATGAGCTGCTGGATGAGGCTGCTCAGCTCGTCACCGGCGCCGCCGGTGTTCTGGGCCAGCGTGTTCAGAGTGCTTTCGCCGACTTCCCAGCGTGACAACTGTTCACCTGCTTTCCTCGGGGGACCTCGCGAGGCGGTCGCCTCCCGAAGGGGAGGATGCACGCGGAGTGCCCGTGGTTCGGAGGGAGAGTCCCGGAACCGGACAATGGACTCGATCACCCCTGTGGGGGGAATCTGAATAGTACAAGCGACCCCTGACGAAGAAATAGGCGTACTCCGCGACCTGTGGACGGGAAGCCCCGTCCTGGGCCTCCGGGCCGCGCGGGCCGTGTGCGCGGAAGCGGTCGCGCCGGAGGGGTCCGGGCAGGTGGCGGGCGTCCCGGGCGGGTCGGGGGCCTGACCCGCCCCCGGCGCGGCCACCGGCTCCGCTCCGAACGGGGGATGGCCGGGGCCGCAGGTCGGAGCGGATACGTCCGCCGCGAATTCCGCCTCGGGAAAACCCCTCCCGTCCCCCGGACCCCGCGGGGCGGTGCGGGTCGCCGCCGCGGCCCGGGGGAGGCCGGGTCCGTCCCCTCCGTCCGCGGTGAACGGCCGGGACGCCCGGGGCCGGGCACCCGGGGCGCCCCGCCCGGGCACCGCCCGGGGGCCCACCGGCGGCGCGTGGCCACAACCGGCCAGCGCCCCGTGCCGCGGCTCCCCCGCCTCCCCTCTCCGGGACGGGGCCCGCCCCCTCTCCGGGGCCGGTCCCCGTCCGGCGGAACCGCCGCCGTCGGAGCCGTCACCCGTGGTCCCGCGCCCCGGCCCCGGGTGCGCGCCGGTCCCCGCCCGGCGGCCCGGCGACCGCCCCGGGACCCGCCCGCCGTGCCGCACCGGCCCCGGAACGGCCTCGACCGGTGCCCCGCACCCGGTTCGGTAGGGTTTCCCGCGCCAGGTGACACTCCCGAAGGAGCCCTCTTGAGTCACGACGTGGTCGCCCTGCTGGCCGAGGCCCCCGCCCGGCGCAGCCTCATCGACGCCCTGGTCGCGGCCGGGCCCGACCTGCGCGTGCGCTCCGTCTCCGAGGGCGCCGTCATCGAGCTGCGCGACGACTCCGGCAGGCTCGTCGCCGCCATGCAGGCCGCCCAGCGGCTGGCCCTGTCCGCCGAGGCGGACCGCCTCCTCACCGACGGGATCAGCGACGAGCTGCCCGCCCAGCCCTACTGGGTGGAGGCGCGCGGCGCCGAGCTCGCGGACGTCGACACCGCGGCGCTGGTGCGCCGGTTCGCCGAGCACCTGGTCGAGCGGCACGGCGGCGCGGTGTGGGTCCCCGAGCCCCGGCTGCCGGGGCGCGAGGACGTCCTGACCGGCTCCACCGACCACCCCGCCGTCACCGTCCTGACGGAGAAGGCGTTCGTGGTGGTGCAGGACCGCCCCCTGGTCCCCATGAGCGGTTGGCTCGTCGACGCGACCGCCCGGCACGGCCGCGAGGGCCGCCACCTCCAGGTCGTCACCCCCGCGCACAGCCGCATCACCCACTCGCTGCGCTCCCTGCTCACCGACCGCACCGCGCGCTGGGTGGTGCGCAACGGCGACGGGGGCCACCACGACGGCTTCTCCGGGGTCCCCCTCGTGTGGGACCCGGTGTCGGCGTTCGTCGTGGACGGTCCCGCCGACCCCGGTACCGCTCCCCTGCCCCATGCGGACTTCCGCTGGTCCGAGGCCGACGGCGTCCCGGGCACGCAGCTGCTGGTCGACTTCCAGATGGTCCACCCCGCCACCGTGAGCCTCCGGCTGGGCGGGGCCGTCGAACTGGTCGCCGGACACCTCGCCTCGTCCTCCCCCGCCCTCTGGGGCACCAGCGAGCCCCTCGCGCACGCCTGGGACCGGGGCCGCGTCACCGACCTGTGCCGCCGGCGCGCCCCCGGCGCCACCTGGCTGACCTTCACGGGCCGGCCGGAGAGCGTGCGCGAGGAGGGCGCCCTCCCGTTCACCGGGACCCTGCGCGTGAGCACGGTCCCCGACGGGGTCCGGGAGAGCGTCACCCTCGCGGTGGGCCGGCCCGGCGGAGAGGAGCCGGACTTCTCCGCCCTGAACGCCATGGTCAAGGAGCTGTCCGCGAACGAGGCACTGCGCAGCCTGACCGTGCAGCGGCTCCTCGGGCGCGCGGACCTCACCTACGCCCCCCGCTGGTCCGGCCTGCCGGTCCCGGTGGGGCTGGCCGTCGGCGTCGACGGCGTCTCCTCGATGGGCACGGACCGGGCCCTCTCCGCCCCCGTCAGGGGCGTGCCCTTCGGTCCGCCGATGACGCCCGCCGTCTGGTACCGGATCGGGGACGGCACCGAGCCCGACTCGTGGGACCGCTTCCGCGCCCTCATGGACCACCTCCGCCCGTCCGACGCACCCTCCTCCTGACCCGGCCGGTGCGCGCCGCACGCGTGACGGGCGCGGCTCCGCGCGCTCCCCTCCCCGGGGCCGCGTACGGGGCCGGCGGCGCCCGGAGGCCGCGGGGCGTGAACCATGCGGGCGCCCCCGGTATCCCACCCAGTGGCGCCCGGTCCACCGGGACGCGTCCTCCGGGGGGCTCCCGGGGCGGCCGTCGGCCGTCCGGTTCCCCTCCCGGGGGTCGGTGTGCGACACCCGGCCCGGGGGGCGCTTCGTGCCCGTGCGCACCGCAAGGCCCCCCGAGGTCCGGCTTCGGTAGGGTTCTCCCGGGAACGGGCACCCCTCCCCCGCGCCCTCGTCCTCCCACCCCTGCGCCGAGAGGAAAGCCGATGAGCCTTCGCGTCGTCCACCGGCCGACACGGACCGTCCATCCCACTCCGGCCCAGGACCCTCACGAGGTGGAGGCCCCGCCGACCCTCCCCGACGGCAAGGCCCAGGGCAACCCGCTCATGACCATCCTGCCCATGGTCGGCATGATGGCGTCGCTGACGATCATGATGGTCATGCGCAACCCGGCGTTCATGGCGCTGGGCGGCGTCGTCCTGGTCGTCGCCCTCCTCGCCGCCCTGGCCATGCTGTTCTCCCGGCGCGGGCAGGTCGCCCGGCAGCGCCGCAACCAGCGCGAGCTGTACCTCCAGTACCTGGAGGAACTGCGGGAGGAGCTCGGCGGATGGGAGCAGCGCACCCGCGCGCACGCCCGCCTTCTCGACCCGCCCCCCGAGGCCCTGTACGACGTCGTCCGCGACCCCACCCGGCTGTGGGAGCGCCGCCGCAGGCACCGCGACTTCCTCCGGGTGCGCGTGGGCAGCGGGCTGACGGAGGGCCGCCCCCTCCGCCTCGCCGAGCAGGGGACCGCCCTCACCCCCACCGACCCGTTCATGCTCTCCGAGGCGCAGGCGGCCATCCGCCGGTTCGAGTCCGTCCCCGAGATGCCGCTCACCCTGCCCCTGGACATGGCCGGGAACGTCAGTGTCATCGGGGAGCGCGAGGACGTGATGCGCCTGGTCAGAGCGCTCGCCGCCCAGTTCGGGGCGTTCCACGCCCCCGAGGACGCCGGACTCGCCGTGTCCTACCCGGCCGAGAACGCCGACGACTGGTCCTGGCTGCCGTGGCTGCCCCAGGTCCTGGACCCGCGGCGGCGCGAGGGCGGCGCCGCCGTCCGCCTCATCGCCCCGACCCCCGCCAAGCTCGGCGGCCTCATCGCCGACGAGCTGCGCTCGCGCACCGACTTCGCGTCGGAGGTCCGCAGGGGCATGGGCAAGCGCGAGGCGTACCGGATGATGCGGCGCCTGCTGGTCGTCCACGACACCCACGGCGAGGTGGCCGCCGAGCTCGTGCGGCCGGACGAGGCCGTGGACCCGGCCGACCTCGGCGTCACCGTCCTGCACCTGGTGTCCCGCCAGGTCGACGAGCCCGGCGACGTGAACCTGAGGATCAGCGTCGACGGCGACCAGGTCCGGATCGAGGAGCTGCGCGGCGCCGACCCCGTGGTCACCAGCGGCACCGTCGACGACGTCTCCGCCGCGACCCTGACGGGCCTGGCCCGCATGCTGGCCCCGCTCCGCCTGTCCCCGGAGTCGATCGAGGAGACCGCCCAGGAGGGCGGCAGCGTCGACTTCCCCGCGATGATGGGCGTGCAGGACCCCGGCGCCGTCGACGTGCAGCGCCTGTGGGCGCCGCGCAGCGAGCGGGCGTTCCTGCGCGTCCCGATCGGCGTGGACGACATGGGCCAGCCCGTGATCCTCGACCTCAAGGAGTCCGCGCAGCTGGGCATGGGCCCGCACGGGCTGTGCGTGGGCGCCACCGGCTCCGGCAAGAGCGAGATGCTCCGCACCCTCGTGCTGGCGCTGGCCGCCTCCCACCCGCCCGAGCGGGTGAGCATGGTCCTGGTCGACTACAAGGGCGGCGCCACGTTCGCCCCGTTCGAGGACATGCCGCACGTCGCCGGGGTGATCACCAACCTGGAGGACGACGCGGCGCTCATCGAGCGCGTGTACGCGAGCCTGTCCGGCGAGGTGCAGCGCCGCCAGCAGATGCTCCGCGACGCCGGGAACGTGTCCAACATCGGCGACTACACGTACAAGCGGGAGCACGACCCGAGCTTGCCGCCGCTGCCGCACCTGCTGGTGATCATCGACGAGTTCGGCGAGCTGCTGACCGCGCGCCCCGACTTCATCGAGCTGTTCCTGTCCATCGGCCGGATCGGCCGGAGCATCGGCGTGCACCTGCTGCTGTCCAGCCAGCGCATCGAGGGCGGCAAGCTGCGCGGCCTGGACACCTACCTGTCCTACCGCCTGGGGCTGCGCACCTTCTCCGAGGAGGAGAGCCGCACCGTCCTCAACACCCCGGACGCGTTCCACCTGCCCTCGCTGCCGGGGTTCGGCTACCTGAAGGTCGACACCAGCGTCTACCAGCGGTTCAAGGCCGGATACGTGTCCGGCGCCTACCGGGGGCCGGTCGCCGAGGAGGAGGTCTCGGAGGGCACCCCGTCGGTGCGCCCGTACACGGCGTACAACAGCGACGGCGGGCAGGACCCGGCGGCGGCCCAGGCCCCCGGCGAGGACACGCCGATGCCGTCCCGGACGGTCGGGCCGACCCTGCTGGACGTGATGGTCGGACAGTTCGGCCGCCACGGGGAGCGGACCCGGGAGATCTGGCTGCCCCCGCTGCCGTCCGCGACCACGCTGGACACGGTGGCGGGCGCTCCGGTGGAGGGCGAGCGGGGGCTGCGGCTGCCCGGGACCCACGAGCCGATGCACGTCCCGGTCGGCGTCCTGGACGACGCCACCAAGCAGTGGCAGGGCGTGTGGAAGCTCGACCTGACGGCGTCCGGCGGCCACGCGGCCGTCATCGGGGGCCCGCAGAGCGGCAAGACGACCCTGCTGCGCACCCTCGTGCTGTCGCTCGCGCTCACCCACACGCCGGACCAGGTGGCCGTGTACTGCCTGGACCTGATGGGCGGCGGCCTCCAGTCCCTGGCGTCGCTCCCGCACGTGGGCGGGGTGGCGGTGCGCACCGACAGCGAGCGCGTCCGCCGTACCGTCGAGGAGATCCAGGGGATGCTGGAGCACCGGCAGGCGGTGTTCCGCGACCGGGGGATCGACTCCGTCGCCCAGCTGCGCCGCATGCACGCCCGGGGCGAGGTGCCGGAACTGGCCAGCGCCGACGTGGTGTTCTGCATCGACGGTTTCGGGGCGCTGCGCAAGGACTTCGAGGACATCGACCCGAAGGTCACCGACCTGCTGCAGCGCGGCGGCGGGTTCGGCGTCCACGTGGTCGCGGGCATGCTGCGCTGGAACGACGTCCGGATCGCCGCCCAGTCCAACTTCGGGCAGAAGGTGGAGCTGCACCTGAACGACTCGTCGGACTCCACGATCGACCGCAAGCTCTCGGAGACGATCAGCGCGAAGACCCCCGGGCGCGTCCTCACGGACGCCGAGCTCTTCGGCCAGGTGGCGCTCCCCCGCATCGACGGGGTGGCGGACGGCGACAACCTGGGCGAGGTCGTGGAGAAGACCGTCCGGGCCGTCGACCAGGCCTGGCGCGGCAAGCGGGCGCCCAAGGTGCGCATCCTGCCGCACCGGCTGTCGGCCCGCACGCTGCCGACGGTCGAGTCGGAGCCCCGCCTGGTGCCGATCGGCGTGGACGAGCGCGCCCTGGAGCCGGTCCTGCTGGACCTGTTCGACCGCGACCAGAACCTGCTCGTCCTGGGCGACGGCGAGTGCGGCAAGACCAACCTCCTGCGGCTCATCGCCGAGAGCCTGGTGGAGAGGTACTCGTCGGACGAGGTCGTGTTCGCGGTCATGGACCCGCGCCGCACCCTGCGCAACGTGGTCCCCGAGGAGTACATGGGCGGCTACGCGAGCAGCCCGCGCGTGTGCGCCGGCCTGGCGGGCGGCGTGGCCAAGGAGGTGGAGGGCCGTCTGCCCGAGGACGGGGACGTCGACTCCCTCGAGCCGGGGTCGTTCAAGGGGCCGCGCATCGTGGTGCTCGCGGACGACTACGACGTGCTCACCACGGCGGGCCAGAAGCCGCTGGCCCCGTTCGTGCCGTTCGTGCCGAACGGCCGCGACATCGGCCTGCACTTCGTGGTGGCGCGCCGGGTGGCGGGCGCCGGACGCGGCATGTACGACCCGCTGGTGCAGGCGATGCGCGAGATCGGGACGAGCGCCCTGGTGATGTCGGGCGACCGGAGCGAGGGCCAGCTGCTGCCCCGGGTGTACGCCGCGCCCCAGCCCCCCGGCCGCGGCAAGTGGGTGACCCGCGGCGACACGGGGCGGCTGATCCAGACGGCGGTGCGGGAGGCGCCGATCCCGGACCGGGCCTGACGCCCCCGGCGCGGGAACGCCGCGGCCGGGTCGGGAGCACGCTTCCCTGCCCGGCCGCGGCGTTCCCGCGCGGCGGTCCCGCTCCCTGGGGGGGTTAGCACCCGTTTCGCTCCTCCATGGGCGAAAAGGGAGGAGCTGCCGCCGTCCAGCGCTGTAGGTTCTCGCAATGACACGATTCGCAGGGCCCCTCATCGGTGCCGGATTCGGGCTGGCGTTCGTCCTCGCGAACACCGGGCCGCCGCTGCCCCCCGCGGTGGCGCTCGTCCTCCGCGTCCTCGCCGTGGCCGCGGTGGTCGCCGTCCTCGCCCTGGTCGTCGCGATCGGCCGACGGCCGGCCGCCGACCCGGGCCCCGACGCGCCGCGGATGCGGTTCGACGGGTTCTTCGGCGCCGTCCTGGCCGTCGAGGCCGTCGCGCTGGTCGGCGGGATCCAGGCGCTGAGGGCCCTGGACGCGCCGATGCAGGCCAACGTGGCCTGGATCGCCCTCGTGGTCGGACTGCACTTCTTCCCGCTGGCCCGCCGCTGGCGGGCCCGGTCCCTCGTGTTCACCGCCGCCTACATGTCGGTCCTCGGCCTCGCCGGGCTGGCGATGGTGTTCGCCGGGTACCCGGGGTGGGTGCCCCTCGTGAGCGGTGCGGTCACCGGCGCGGGCATGCTCACCGGGATCGTGGCCTCGCTCGCCGCCGACCTGCGGGCGGCCGCGGCCGTCGGCACCTGACCGGAGCCCCGCCGGAGGGCGTGTCCGGCCCGTGCTCCGGCCGTGCCGCCCGGCCTTCCGCCGGCCCCGGTCCCGGGGTCCCGGCGGGGGCGCGGCGGTCACAGCGGGCACGGCCTCAGGACATGCCGCGCAGCCCGACGAGGAGTTCCGCCAGGGCCGCGGCGGCCCCGTCGGGGTCCGTCTCGCGCACGGTCCAGCCGCGCATGCCCGCGAGCCGCGCCACGTGCGCGAAGGCCGGGTCGGTGAGCAGGTAGGCGCACGGGGCGTCCGGCCAGTCGGCCGCCACCGGCAGCAGCTCGGTCCGGTAGGCGGGCGGCTCGCCGGGCAGGGGAGCGCCGGAGTCGGCGCCGGGCGGGACCGCGCCGCCCTCGGGGCTCTGCGAGCGCATGAGGCCGGCCCTGTCGGCGCTGCCCGGCTGGGGCAGGAACGCGTCCACCAGCACGTAGCCGAACACCGGCCGGTGGGCGGCCCGCTGCGCCGCTCCCACCGCGCCCAGCAGGGGCCCGGCGTCCCCCTCGGCGACGAGGGCGGTCGGCGCGTCCGTCGCGACCAGCCGGTTGATCTCCAGGCTGGCCCGCGCGACGTAGCGCGCCGCGTGCGGCGGCAGTTCGTCCCCGCCCACCTCGGGGCGGACGGCGCCCGCCCCGACCTCGGGCAGCCGCCGGTGGAGGTCGGGCAGCCGGGTGGCGGCGCCGAGGGTCGGGGGGAGGAGGACGGCGATCACGCGGTGCGGCCCGCGGTCTCGTCGCGCACCCACGCCAGGTAGGAGGGGTTGCCGCCCGCCACCGGCACGGCGACCACCTCGGGGACGTCGTAGGGGTGGACGCCGACGATGTGGGCGGTGAGCTCGTCGAGCCGGTCCGCCGAGGTCTTGGCGACCACGGTCCACTCCTCGTCGCTCCGGACCTCGCCCTCCCAGCGGTAGAAGCTGGTGACGGGCCCGCCCACCTGCGCGCACGCGGCGAGCCGGCGGTCGACCACCGACCGTGCCAGCCGTTCGGCGCCGTCCCTCGTGTCGACCGTCGTCTCGACCCGGACGGTCTCGTGCTGTGGCATGGTCGTCCCTCCGTCCCGGCCGCCGCGGTCCGGACCGCCCGACCGGGTGTTCTAGGCTCACTGGTCATGAGCGAACGTGATGAACTCCTGCGTCTGATCAACGATAAGGCGGTCGTGCGCGGGAAGGTGACCCTGTCCTCGGGCCTGGAGGCGGACTACTACGTCGACCTGCGGCGGATCACCCTGGACGGGGAGGCCGCGCCGCTGGTCGGCTCGGTCATGCTGGACAACGTCGCGGACCTGGAGTTCGACGCGGTGGGCGGCCTGACGCTGGGCGCGGACCCGGTCGCCGCGGCGATGGTGCACGCCGCGCACGCGCGCGGCCGCAGGCTGGACGCGTTCGTGGTCCGCAAGGCGGGCAAGGCGCACGGCCTGCAGAAGCGGATCGAGGGCCCCGACGTGCGGGGGCGGCGCGTGCTCGCCCTGGAGGACACCTCGACCACGGGCGGCTCGGTGATGACCGCGGTGGAGGCCCTGCGCGAGGAGGGCGCCGAGGTGGTCGCGGTCGCGCTGATCCTGGACCGGGGCGCCCGCGGGCGGATCACGGAGGAGGGCCTGGACTACCGGGCCGTGTACGGCGTGTCCGACCTGGACGTGTAGCGGTCCGGCCCGTGGGCGCGGTTCCGGCCGGGGCCGCCTCCGCGGGGGCGGGGCCCGGTCGGGCCCGTCACTCCGCGCCGGTGCGGCGCGCGGCCGTCTAACCGTCGATCGTGAAGCTGTGGCCGGGTTCGCGGTCGGCGATGTCGCGCCGGTTCCCGTGGACGAAGACCTCGACGGCGGAGGGGTCGCCGATGGTGACCTCCAGGCCGCCCTCGGCGCTCGCGTAGTTGACCGACTGGCCCTGGGTGACCTCCTGGTCGAGGAGGACGTCGCCTCCGGGGATGCGGACGAAGACGTCGCTGGACTCACCGGTCACACGGATGTGCAGCACACCCATGTTCTCCGGTTCCTCCGACTCCGCCGCCGTTCCCGAGGCGTTGGCGCTCACACTGGCGCCGTTGCCCGGGAGGGAGCGGTACAAGAAGAATCCGCCGAGGGCCAGGAGCGTGACCAGGAGCAGGACAGCCCCGACGATGGCCATCACCTGGCCAACGCCGCGAGGGTCATTCCTATGCCTTCCCACGGCGTTGAATGTAGCGCGTATCACGACAAAAAGCGACAGTGATCGGCCCTCTGCCCAGGGGTTCCCATGATGCGTTCACGTTCGCCCGCGAAATGCACAACTTTTCACACCGGGGCCGGAGAACCGGGAACGCCTGCGCCGTCAGCTGCGACGACACCGGGAACTCCGGACAATTTGGTCTAGACCTTTTCAAGGGCTCCGTGGATTCGGGATACTTGGGTGACACCTGGTGGACACGTCCGGAAGCGCGGCCCGCCCCATGGGCCTTCCCCCGCTCGCCGGCCTCCACCGGGAACGCACGTGGGGTGCCGCCGGAGCGATACCGGCGGCCGCTCGCTCCAGGCCGAATCCAGGGAGAGTCAAGCCATGCCCATCGCCAGTCCCGAGGTCTACACCGAGATGCTGAGCCGCGCGAAGTCCCAGGGCTTCGCCTACCCGGCGATCAACGTGACCTCCAGCCAGACGCTGCACGCCGCCCTGCGCGGCTTCGCCGAGGCGGAGAGCGACGGCATCGTCCAGATTTCCACGGGCGGAGCGGAGTTCCTCTCCGGCGCCTCGATCAAGGACATGGTCACCGGTTCGGTCGCCTTCGCCGAGTTCGCCCGCGTCGTGGCCGACAAGTACCCGGTGAACGTCGCCCTGCACACCGACCACTGCCCCGAGAACAAGCTCGACGGCTTCGTCCGCCCGCTCCTGGAGATCTCCAAGGAGCGCGTCGCCAAGGGCCAGGAGCCGCTGTTCCAGTCCCACATGTGGGACGGGTCGGCCGTCGAACTGGAGGAGAACCTCCGGATCGCCGAGGAGCTGCTGGCGTCGTCCGAGGCGGCCCGCACGATCCTGGAGATCGAGGTCGGCGTCGTCGGCGGCGAGGAGGACGGCATCGTCGGCGAGATCAACGAGAAGCTCTACACCACGCCGGCCGACGCCCTGCGCACCGCCGAGGTGCTGGGCCTGGGCGAGAAGGGCTACTACCTGACCGCCCTGACCTTCGGCAACGTGCACGGCTCCTACAAGCCCGGCTTCGTCAAGCTGCGCCCGGAGGTGCTCAAGAAGGCGCAGGAGGCCGTCGCCGAGAAGCACGGCAAGGACAAGGCCTTCGACTTCGTCTTCCACGGCGGCTCGGGCTCCACCATCGAGGAGATCCACGAGGCCATCGGCTACGGCGTCGTCAAGATGAACATCGACACCGACACCCAGTACGCGTACACGCGTCCGGTGGTCGACCACATCCTCAAGAACTACGACGGCGTGCTGAAGATCGACGGCGAGATCGGCAACAAGAAGGCCTACGACCCGCGCTCCTACGGCAAGGCGGGCGAGGCCGGCATGGCCGACCGCGTCGCCGAGGCCGCGCGGCAGCTGAAGTCCGCCGGCAACAAGATGAAGTAGGGGACCCGGCGCCCGCCGCTGCGGCGGGCGCGCCCGCGCGCGGTTCCCGGCGGCCGCACGACCGCCGGGCGCCGCGCCCCTCCCCCGGATCCGGCGGTACGGCGTCCGCGGTCCGCCCGGACCCCTGCGGCTCCGGTCCCGCCGCCCCGGGGGGTCCAGCCCGCGGACGGCCCCGGGCGCCCCGGCGGCCGGGGCGCCCCCGAAGGGCGGGGGCCGGGGGACGGACGCGCGATGTCGCGGGAGGCACCGTGAGGGGTGCGGACCCGGTGGCAGGATGGGGTCATGAACCTGCACCGGAACCTGCTCAACGAGCCGCCCGAGACCCGTCTGGCCGACAACCCCGAGGCCCGTGAGGCCCTGGCCGGAGCCGACGACCCCACGCCGGTCGCCGGACGCTTCCCCGAGTACTCGGCCGCGTGGGCGCGCCTGGCCGAGCTGGCCCTGGCCGACGGGCAGCCCGTGGCCGCCTACGCGTACGCCCGCACCGGCTACCACCGGGGGCTGGACCAGCTGCGCCGCTCGGGCTGGAAGGGCCACGGCCCCGTCCCGTGGGAGCACGAGCCCAACCAGGGCTTCCTGCGCGCCCTGCACGCCCTGGGCAAGGCCTCCGAGCAGATCGGGGACGCCGAGGAGGCGGAGCGCTGCGCCGACTTCCTGCGCGACTCCAGCGCCGAGGCCGACAAGGTCCTCAACGGCTGACGCCCCGACGGTCCCGGGTTCCGCGCGCGGGCCCCGGGGCCGTCGGCCACACCCCGCTCAGGCCCGCGGGCCGGACGCGTAGAGGCCGATCAGCCGGGCCAGACGGGCTCAGGCGATCCGCGGCGGAGCCTCGTCCCGCGCCACCTGCGCCGCCATCTCGGCGCCCTCCACGGCGCTGATCACGGTGTACGCCAGATCCGCTGCGTCGTCCCCGGCGATGCCGTGGTCCCGCAGCCTCTCGAACACCAGCCGGCGCCAGTCGGGATCACCGCCGAGGAGTTCCTGCCCCGATCCGTCGCGACCACGGCCTCCCCGGAGGCCGTGTTCCGCTTCTGCTCCCCCCGGATCGACGAGGACCGGCACACCGGCGACGCCGATCGGCTCTCCATGGCGGCGGCAGGCGTCGAGCACGTCGTGGCCACCTCGAAGGAGTCGGGGGTGGACGCCACCCTGCCGTCGGCGCTCCTGGAGATCTCCCGCCGGGGGCCGGCCGGCGGACAGGGGTCGGAGAGCTTCACCAGCCTGCCGCGGGTCCTCTCGGTGCCCGCCTCCGGCTGAGGGCCCCGCGGGCCCCGGCCTGCCCCGGGTCCCGCACAGGGGTCCGGCCCGCTCCCCGACGCGGGCCGGACCTGCCGCCCTCCACGCGCGAGCCCGGGACCGGGTCCCGGACGGCTCCCGCCCTCTCCCCGAGCGCCCCGGGCCGGTGTGGCACAGACGCCCCGGCGCCCCACTTAACCCGGATGCGCAGGTCGTGTACGCTCAATACGCAACGGCCCCTGTCGCTGCCTTGCGCCAGGGGTTCATCCATGTTCGGGGTGGGAACCCCGGTCAGGTGTCGAGCGAAAAGGTAGAGATCCAGATGCCGGCGATCACGCTCGTGGGTGCCCAGTGGGGCGACGAGGGCAAGGGCAAGGCGACCGACCTCGTCGGCGACCGCGTGGACTACGTGGTGCGGTACCAGGGCGGCAACAACGCCGGCCACACGGTGGTCATCGGCGACAAGAAGTACGCCCTCCACCTGCTCCCGTCCGGGATCCTCTCCCCCAACGTGGTGCCGGTCATCGCCAACGGCGTCGTCATCGACCCGGGCGTCCTCCTGGAGGAGCTCCGCGGCCTCGACGAGCGCGGCGTGGACACGTCCCGCCTGCTCATCTCCGCCAACGCGCACCTGATCATGCCCTACCACCGGGCCCTCGACAAGGTCAGCGAGCGCTTCCTCGGCAAGGGCAAGATCGGCACCACCGGTCGCGGCATCGGCCCGACCTACGCCGACAAGGTCTCCCGCCAGGGCGTGCGCGTCCAGGACATGTTCGACCCCTCGATCCTGCGCAAGAAGATCGAGCTGGCCCTGCACGACAAGAACCAGCTGCTCACCAAGGTGTACAACCGGCGCGGCCTGGAGGCCGAGCCGATCATCGAGGAGTACCTCGGCTACGCCGAGCGGCTGCGCCCGTACGTCGCCGACACCTCGCTGATCCTCAACAAGGCGCTCGACGAGGGCAAGACCGTCTACCTGGAGGGCTCCCAGGGCACGCTGCTGGACATCGACCACGGCACCTACCCCTTCGTGACCTCCTCCTCCCCCACCTCGGGCGGCGCGGCCGCCGGTTCGGGCATCGGCCCCACCCGCATCACCAAGGTCGTGGGCATCCTCAAGGCCTACACGACCCGTGTCGGCTCGGGCCCCTTCCCCACGGAGCTGCTCGACGAGCAGGGCGAGTGGCTGCGGACCCAGGGCGGCGAGTACGGCGTGACCACCGGGCGCAACCGCCGCTGCGGCTGGTTCGACGCCCCCATCGCGCGCTACGCCACCCGCATCAACGGCATCACCGACTTCTTCCTCACCAAGCTCGACGTGCTCACCGGTCTGGAGCGCATCCCCGTGTGCGTCGCCTACGAGGTCGACGGGGTCCGCCACGACGAGATCCCGATGACCCAGACCGACTTCCACCACGCGGTGCCGGTCTACGAGTACCTCGACGGCTGGTCCGAGGACATCACCGGAGTCCGCGAGTTCGACGAACTCCCCAAGAACGCACAGGTCTACGTGCGTACCCTGGAGGAGATGGCCGGAGCACCCGTCTCCGCCATCGGCGTCGGTCCCGGACGCGACGAGACCCTCCAGCTGCGCTCCCTGGTCTGACCCCCGCCCGTCCGCCTTCAACACGAAGAGGCCCCCTGCAGTGAAAGCCCTCGTTCTCGGCGGCGGAGGCCGCGAGCACGCCCTCGTCCGCGCCCTCTCCCTGGACCCGGGTGTCACCGGCATCCACAGTGCGCCCGGCAACCCGGGCATCTCCGAGCTGGCCGAGAACCACGTCATCAACGTGACCGACGGTCTCGCCGTGACGGAGCTGGCCGCGCGCATCCGCGCCGAGCTGGTCGTCATCGGCCCGGAGGCCCCGCTGGTCGCCGGTGTGGCCGACGCCCTGCGCGACCGCGGCATCCCCGTGTTCGGGCCCGACCGGGCGGCCGCGAAGCTGGAAGGCTCCAAGGCGTTCGCCAAGGAGGTCATGGAGGCGGCGGGGGTGCCCACCGCCAAGGCGCGCGTGTGCCGGTCCGCGGGCCAGGTCTCCGACGCCCTCGACGAGTTCGGCGCCCCGTACGTGGTCAAGGACGACGGCCTCGCCGCGGGCAAGGGCGTCGTGGTGACGGACGACCGCGCCCTCGCCGAGCGGCACGCCCGGGAGTGCGGCCGCGTGGTCATCGAGGAGTTCCTCGACGGCCCCGAGGTGTCCCTCTTCGTGCTGAGCGACGGTGTGCACGCGCTGCCGCTGCTGCCCGCGCAGGACTTCAAGCGCGCCTACGACGGCGACCGGGGCCCCAACACCGGCGGCATGGGCGCCTACGCCCCGCTGCCGTGGGCGCCGCAGGGCCTCGTGGACGAGGTGATGGAGTCGGTCGTGCGGCCGACCCTCGCGGAGATGAACCGGCGCGGCACGCGCTACCAGGGCCTCCTCTACGTGGGTCTGGCGCTCACGTCGGGCGGCCCGCGCGTGGTCGAGTTCAACGCGCGGTTCGGCGACCCGGAGACGCAGGTGGTCCTGGACCGGCTCGCCACCCCGATCGGCGCGGTCCTCCAGGCCACCGACACGGCCGGGCTGGGCGGCATCGGCTCCCTCCAGTGGAAGCCGGGCGCGGCGGTCACCGTCGTGGTCGCCGCGGAGAACTACCCGGGCGACCCGGTCAAGGGCGACCTGATCGGCGGCCTGGACGCGGCCAACGCGCTGGAGGGCGCGTACGTGCTGCACGCCGGCACCGCGTGGGAGGGCACCGACGGCGTCAAGGCGAGCGGGGGCCGTGTCCTCAACGTGGTCGGCACCGGCGCCGACCTCCGCCAGGCGCGCGAGCGGGCGTACGAGGCCGCGTCGCGGATCGAGCTCCGCGGCTCGTTCCACCGCACCGACATCGCCGAGCGCGCCGCCGCCGAGCTGTAGCAAGGACCGGAGAACCCACATGAGCGGCTTCGTCGTCACCCCCGAGCCCGTCCGGGTCGAGGGGCTCACCCACCTGCACACCGGCAAGGTGCGCGACCTGTACGCGGCGGCGGACGGCAGCCTGGTGATGGTGGCCAGCGACCGCGTGTCGGCGTACGACTGGGTGCTGCCCACCGAGATCCCGGGCAAGGGGCGCCTGCTCACCCAGCTGTCCCTGTGGTGGTTCGACCAGCTGGGGGACCTGGTGCCCAACCACGTCCTGTCCGACGTCCCACCGGCGGGAGCGCCCGCCGACTGGGACGGGAGGACACTGGTGTGCCGTCGGTTGGACATGGTGCCGGTGGAGTGCGTGGCGCGCGGCTACCTGACCGGTTCCGGCCTCGCCGAGTACCGGGTCGACGGCACGGTGTGCGGCGTCGCCCTCCCCGACGGCCTCGTCGACGGCTCCGAGCTTCCCGAGCCGGTCTTCACCCCGGCCACCAAGGCCGAGGTCGGCGACCACGACGAGAACGTGTCGTTCGAGGTCGTGGCCGACCGGCACGGAGCCGCCCTCGCCGCCGAGCTGCGCGACCTCACCCTGCGCGTGTACCGGCGCGGCCGGGAGCTGGCGCGGGAGCGCGGCGTCATCCTCGCCGACACCAAGTTCGAGTTCGGCCGGGACGCCGACGGCGCCCTGGTGCTGGCCGACGAGGTGTTCACCCCCGACTCCTCCCGGTACTGGCCGGCGGACGAGTGGGCCCCCGGACGCCCGCAGACCTCCTTCGACAAGCAGGTCCTGCGGGACTGGCTGGCCTCGCCCGAGTCGGGCTGGGACCGGGCCTCGGAGACCCCGCCGCCCGCGCTTCCGGAGCACGTGGTGGAACGCACGCTGGACCGCTACACGGAGATCCATGAGCGCCTGACCGGCCGGAAGCCCGGTCTCCACGCCGGGAACCGGTAGTGATTCGGCGCACGGGGCAGTCGTTTCGCGTCGGGGACCACGTATGGTGGTCACGTTGTGCGCGGCGTCCCGCCGGCGTCCTGCCACGCGCGCGGCATCCCTGGTCTTTCCCTTGGGCCGAATACCTCTTTGGCTGTTTGACCGGTCCCCATCCACGTCCGGCGGGTATACCACGTTCTGTGCCGGTACACGCGGGTGGGTGCTATAGAGTCGTCGCGAGCACCGGCTTCACCGGCCGCGCAGGTCACGCGCAAGATGGTCGCAACGTTCCAGGGGAAACCCGCGTCTAAAACGCATACAGGCGAAACCCGACGAGGGTGACCTTTTTTCACATCTGCCTCACAAAGGAGCACATGAGCATGGGCCAGGAGGTTCGTTACCGCGTCCGCGGCGGACGCCCCCTCAGTGGAACGGCGTTCATCCAAGGCGCGAAGAACGCCGTCCTGCCGATGATCGGGGCCGCTCTACTCGCGGCCAAGGGCCGTACCGTGCTGCGGAACGTGCCCGTCATCGAGGACGTCTACCGCGCGCTTGAGCTCGCCGAACACGTGGGCGCCAAGGTCGAGTTCCACGAGGCCGAGCGCACCGTCGTCATCGACGCGTCCCGTCTCAACGACCCCGAGCGCGCCGTCCTGCCCGCCGAGATCGCGGCCCGCTTCCGCGGCTCCGTGCTCTTCGTTCCCGCGCTGATGCACCGCACCGGCCGCGCCCGCATCGAGGGCGTCGGCGGTTGCAACCTGGGCAGCCGCAACCTCGACTTCCACTACCGGGGCTTCGCGCGCCTGGGCGCGGAGGTCACCGAGGACCTCGAGCGCAACCACATCAACGTGGAGGCCAGCAACCTCCGCGGTGGCCGCCTCTACCTGGACACGCCGTCCCACACCGGTACCGAGAACCTGCTCATGGCCGCCGTCCTGGCGCCGGGCACCACGGTGATCGAGCACGCGGCCCTCGAGCCCGAGGTCATCGACGTCATCAACTTCCTGAGCGCCATGGGCGCCAGGATCAGCGGTGGCGGCACCGGGCTCATCACGGTCGAGGGCGTCGAGGAGCTCACGGCTGTCGAGCACACGATCATGTCGGACCGCATCGACGCCGGCGTGTTCGCGATGACCGTCGCCGCCACCGGTGGCGAGGTCAGCCTGGTGGGCGCCCACCTGGACCACCTGGGCGTGGCCCGCTGGAAGCTCGAGCAGATGGGCGTGGGCTTCTCCCAGGAGGGCGCGGTCCTGCACGTGCAGAGGGACCCCTCCGTGCCGCTGCGCCCGATCAACGCCGTCACCTCGCCGTTCCCGGGCTTCGCGACCGACCTCCAGTCGCCGCTGATGGCCCTGGCCACCCTGGCCGAGGGCGAGAGCTACATCCACGAGGCCATCTACGACGGCCGGTTCGCCCTGGCCGACGAGCTCAACAAGATGGGCGCGAAGATCGAGGTCGAGGGCACCCGCGCCATCGTGCACGGGCCGACCAACCTGCGCGGGGCCGAGGTCATCGCCCACGACCTGCGCACCGGTGCGGCCCTGGTCCTCGCCGGACTGGTCGCGGAAGGTGAGACAATCGTGGCGCCCGGATACCTGGTTGACCGCGGTCACTCCCAGTTCGCGGCGAGGCTCGCTGCTCTCGGCGCGGACGTGGAGCGCGTCGTCGTCTCGTAGGGAGCCGAAAGCGCAGTTCAAGCCGGGGTGGGGGCTTGCCTCCCACCCGGGCTTTCGGCGTTGATATCGAAAACGATCTTCTTTGGCCCCGCACAATGGGTACGATCTCGGCAATCATGCCGTGACAGAGATCGGGTCGGGAAACCAGTGGGCGCACATAGTGAAGAGCGTGGAATGGTAGCGGGGAGCAACCCGAGGTGAGTGCCCAGCGTACTGGCGATTTGACGATCGGCGTCATAGGGCCCCATGAGGTGGTCGAACGGGTCATGCTCATGGGCCCGGGGTCCACCGGGCCCCTCAACGCCAGACTCATCGCAGCCGCGTACCGAGATGAGCAAGAGGCGACGGACAAGGTCGTCAGGCTGGGTTCGGCGATCGACGCCTACCTGTTCGCCAGCCCTGTCCCGTACGAGTTCGCGCGCAAGGCCGGGGTTCTCACGATGCCCGCCACCTTCGTGCCGCTCGGCGGGGCCAGCCTGCACGAGGCCCTGCTCCGGGCGACCCTGGACGACCGGTACGACCCGACCAGAGCCAGCCTCGACGTGCTCAGCCGCGCCGACGTGGTCGAGGCCTACTCCGAGGTCGACCTGCCCGTGGACGGCATCCACGTGCACGAGGAGCTCACGAACACCGCGCAGCTCACGTCCTTCCACGAGGGGCTGTGGCGGCGCAAGGCCACCCGCATGGCGATCACCTGCGTGCGCGGCGTCGCCGAGCGGCTGGAGGCCATCGGCGTCCCCGTGATCCGGTTGCGGCCCACCAACGCCGGCGTGCGCAGCGCCCTCCAGACCGCGGGTCTGCTGGGGGCGCACCACCGGCTGGAGGAGGCCCAGCTGGGCGTCGTGGTGGTGGACGTGCCCACGCTGCGGGACTCGTCCCGGCGGTCGACCCCCCGGTACTGGCGCGAGGAGCTGCGGCTGTCGCTGCACCGGCTCCTCCTCCAGGAGGCCCACCGGATCAACGCCACGGCCCACCGCCTGGACGACCATTCGTTCATGGTGACCGCCACGCGGGGATCGCTCGTGACCGCGACCGAGGGGTTCCGGCAGCCGCCGTTCGTGGAGCGCATCAAGGCGGAGCTGGGGATCGCGATCGAGGTCGGGATCGGCATGGGGCGCACCACCCAGGACGCCGAGGCGCACGCCCGGGCCGCCCTGAACCGCGCCCAGGCGTCCCGTCAGAGCTTCGCGGTGGACCGCGAGGGTCGTTCCCTGGTCCCCGCCCAGCGCGCGCCCGCACGGCAGTCCTCCGAACCGCTGCGCACCAAGGGCCGCGAGACGTTGATTCGGCTCTCGGAGAAGATCGCCGAGGAGGACGGCCCGCTGGTCGTCGACGCGGAGAACGCCGGGCGCATGCTCGGCGTCACCTCCCGGACCGCGCGCCGGCTGCTGCGCACCCTCGTCGAGGAGGGGCTGGCATGGCCGCTGCCCCCCAACCGCACCCTCCAGCCCGGCCGCCCGCGCCAGCTCTACAGGCTGATCGTGGAGAAGCTGGACAAGGACGCGGCGGGCAAGTAGGCGGTGGGCGGACAGGCGCCACACGTACGCGGGCGGGGGCGGTTCCCAACGGGACCGCCCCCGCCGCGTGCTGCCGAGGTGCTGCGGGGGCGACCACTCGGGGGGCGGGGACGGGCGACCGGGCGAGGGCCCGGTACTGCGGGGGCGACCGTGTGAGGGTCCGGCCCCAGCCGCGAGGGGCTGCGGAGCAGTCCGGGACCACTCTGTGGGGTGTCCGCGGGGGCCTGTGGGGAACAAGCCCCGGGGCGAGCCGGTCGGGGCCTGTGAAGGCCTCTGGGGCGACCGGGCGGCCAGGTTCGCGGTGACAGACAGCGGGCCGACCAGGTTTTCCGGAGACGTGGCGGACCGCGTACGGGATCCGCCGGAAGCGGCCCGGCCGGGTTCTCCACAGGCCGTGGAGGGGCGTTGCCCGCGGAACGGCCCGGTGGGAGCGTGGAACACGGGGGCGCCGCACAGCGGCCACGGGGAACCGCGGGTCCCCCGAATCGACGCTATCCCTCTCCGGCCCGCCCCCGCCACCCCCGTCCACAGCCTGTGGATAATCCGGTGACAACCCCGCTCCCCGCTGCCAGACTCCCGCGCATGGACGACGAGGCGGCCCCCGCTCCCGGGGGCCGCGCACCGGCCAGCCGGGCGCCCGTGCGGCCGGTGCGCCGGACACCCCGACCGGCCGGACGGGCACCGCCGCCCGGGCACCCCCGCGCGTTCCCTAGCGGCGCTCGGCGTAGGAGGTGGCCACGGCCAGGAACGCGTCGTTCTCCTCAGGGGTGCCGAGGCTCACGCGGGCGCCCTCGCCCGCGAACGGGCGCACCGAGACGCCCGCCTCCGCGCACGCGGCGGCGAAGTCGAGCGTGTCCCCGTCCAGCCGCAGCCACACGAAGTTGGCCTCGGTCGGCGGCACGGTCCACCCGGAGGCGACGAGCGCGTCGCGGACGCGGTCGCGCTCCGCGACGGTGGCCGCCACCCGCTCCATGAGCTCGTCCTCGGCGTCGAGGGAGGCGATCCCCGCGGCCTGGGCGATGTGGTTCACGGCGAACGGGACGAGGGTCTTGCGGACCGCGTCGACCACCGGCGGGTGGCCGACCAGGTAGCCCAGGCGCACCGCGGCCAGGCCGTAGGCCTTGGAGAACGTGCGCAGCACGGCGACGTTGGGCCGGTCCCGGTAGAGGTCGACGCCGTCGGGCACGCGGGGGTCGCGCACGTACTCCAGGTACGCCTCGTCCAGGATCACCAGCACGCTGTCCGGGATCCGGTCCAGGAAGGCGGTCAGCTCGTCCTCGCGGACCGTGGTGCCGGTCGGGTTGTTGGGGTTGCAGACGATCACCATGCGGGTGGCCGGGGTGACCGCGTCCGCCATGGCGTCGAGGTCGTGCGCCTCGTCCTTCAGCGGAACCTGCACGGGGGTGACCCCGGCGAGCCCGGCGAGCAGCGGGTAGGCCTCGAAGGACCGCCAGGCGTAGACGACCTCGGCCCCGGGCTCGCCGACCGCCTCCAGGAGCTGCTGGAGCATGCCGACGGAGCCCGCGCCGAGGGCGAGGTGCTCCTCGGGGACGTTCAGGCGCCGCGCGAGACGGGAGGTGAGCTCCTCGGCGCCCGGGTCGGGGTAGCGGTTCAGCTCGGCGGCCGCCCGCGCGACGGCCTCACGCACCGAGGGGAGGGGGCCGTAGGGGCTCTCGTTGGAGGAGAGCTTGACGGACCGGCCTTCGGGGCCGACGACCTTCCTGCCCGGCTTGTACGGGGGGATGCTCTCCAGCACCGACCGCAGATATGGCGATTTCGACTCCGACACCATTGTCCTTCCTCAATACTTTGTGCTAACCCCGCGACACGCTCAGCGATCTCGCGCCCGGGCCGATCACCGCACCCAGCGGAAATATCGCACAAACGAGGAGATAGCACCATGCGTTTGCGTCCCTGTCCCGCCGGCTCAGCTCGGATTCCGGCTGGTCAGAACCCCCGCCCGCGGGGAGGGCGGGCACACGTCCGGCCATTGGCTCTTCCCATGGTCCTACCCGTGGTGGTCATGCTCAGTGCGTGCGGCGGCGGGGCCGAGGGGGGAGACGATCCCAACGCCGAGGCCGCCGCCGCCCTGTACGACGCGCACCCGCTGCACGTCCGCGACGCCACCCTCGTGCCCGAGGGCAGTGAGAGCGGCACCTACTCCGAGCTTGTCACAGTGCGGTACAGCGCCGAGGTCCGGGCCACCACCGAGCTGGACAAGCCCGAGTGCCTGGACGCCTCGAACCGCTGGGGGGACCTGGACGGGGTGCAGGGGGCGCCCGCCTCCGTGGCCGCCTACGAGTGGTCCGAGGGCGCGGTGTCGCACATGCTGGTCCAGCTGGACGAGGGCACCGCCGCCGAGGCGCTCGCCGCGAGGCCGCCGGAGAGCTGCGCCGCGTACACCGCCACCTACGAGGACGGGACCACGTCCGACTACGGGGTGAGCGACCTGGAGGAGGTCCCGGAGATCGGCGACGAGTCCCGCGCCTACGCCATCGAGGTGAGCTCCGCGGAGGAGGACAGCCGCATGTTCAGCATCATGTACCGCAACGGCGGCCTGGTGGGCACCACGTCGATCCTCGGCCAGGGCGCGCTGGAGGACTACGAGGAGATGCTCGTCGAGTTCAGCGAGGCCGCCGTGGAACGCCAGGACCGGATGCTGGGCTGAGGGCCCCGGCCGCACCGCGGCGGCCCGCCCGGGATCCCGTTGTCCGGCCCGGCCCCGGCGGGCGGCGCGCCGGCGCCCGGACACCCGGTTCCCCGCGGGGCCGCACGGAACCGGTCCGGCGGGGGCCGGTCCCGTGCGGGAACCCGTCACACCGGCTGGCCGGTGTCGGCGTCGCGCGAGTGGTCGGGCATCATCCTGGCCGGGTGCTCACGCGCCGCCCGGAGCGTCTCCGCGGCCCGGGCCGCGTCGTGCCGCTCGGCGTCCCGCCTGGCCGCCTGGCGCGGCCGGGGAAGCCTGCGCGGCGGCCCGACCAGTTCGAGGCCGGTCACGGCGCCGAAGGAGGCGACCACCGCACCGCTCCCCCGGTCGACGAGCACCGCGCGCACGCCGGTACGGCGGCGCCCGCCGATCCTGACCGCGTACACGACGTCCACACGCCGCCCGTGGCGCATCCCGTCGTAGCGCAGGAACCGCCAGCAGCCGTGCCTCCACACGTCGTCGGGCTCGGCCTTGATCATCACGTTCTCGTTGGTGCGCCACACGTCGCTGCGGCGCAGTCTGCGCACCGTACGGCGCATCGGGACCTCGCGCAGCTCGCACGGCTCCCGGTGGAGGGTCCGGGCCGCCACCTCGCGCAGCTCGGGGCTGAGAGCCGCGAGGAGCAGCAGTTCCGCGCCCAGGACCCAGCCGTGCAGCGCGGTGGGGGCGAGGGCCACCTGCCACCCGGCGGGCTCCAGGCCCGGCGTGGCCAGGGCGGCGGCGGACAGGAGCCCGGCCCGGGTGAGCGTGCGCCAACCGATGGGCGCGCGGCTCAGCCCGCCGAAGCAGCCGCAGCCCGCCTCCGGGTCGCGCCTGCGCGCCAGGACCAGGACCACCACCGACGCGGCGAACACGACGGCGGTGAGCAGGCGCACGGCGTCGCCCGGGAGGCCGGTGAGGGCCAGCAGCCCGACGGCGAGCGCGACCTCCAGGAGCCCGGTCCCGACGGTGGCCGGGCGTCGCAGGCGCTCGGGCACCAGGACGGCCAGTCCCGAGCCGGCGGCCTGCCCGGTGGTCTTGCTCGCGGCGCCGAGCAGGAGCAGCACCGCCAGCAGCGGCAGCTGGACCTCGCGGAACGCCTCCACGATCTCCGGCAGCATGGTCATCCCTCCCCGTTGTGGACCGTCATGGTCGCGTTGAAGCAGCCGTCCTCCAGAAGCCCCCCGAGCGCGACGAACGCGGTCATGGTGAGGGAGGCGATCCGCCCCGCCCCCTGCCCCCCGCAGGCGGGGCACAGGTCGCACAGCCAGCTGTCGGCGGCGGCGCAGTCCACGACGGGGAGCACGGCCGTGTCCCTCGTGCAGTCGTTGCGCAGGTTCGGCGTCGCACCGGCGGACAGCAGCGGAAGCGGCACGCAGGAGGTGCGCCGGTCGCAGTCCGCGTCGTGGCCGACGGGGTCGAGGGCCGGATAGGCGACGCCGTCGACGCGGGCGCGCGGGTCCAGGTGGGACGAGCGCCCCCAGGCGGGGTCGTACCAGGTGGCGATGCCGCTGAGCGTGGTGGAGTGGCGGGGTGTGGGCGGCCTCGGCGGTGTGGCGCTGAGCGGGTAGGGCGGCTGCGTCGTGGCCGGTCGGGCGGCCCACACGGCCCCCTCGCGCCAGACCCCGACGGCGTCGAAGACGTAGCCGGGTTCCAGGCGCGGGTGGCGGACGGCGATGCGGCCCGAGGTGCGGTAGGGAAGGACCACGGTCGTGCGGGGACGGCCGTGGCCGGGGTCGATCTCCAGGGTCTCGCCCTCGCGGCCGACGATGACGCCGGTCGCCCGGGCGGCCTGGGCCCACACGCGTTCGGCGACGAGGCGGCCGTCCTGTGAGCAGAGCACCACGGCGTCGTCGCCGTCCCTCAGGTCGTCGGGCCGGACCTCTCCCCCGCGCCAGAACACGGTGGCGCGGTCGTACAGGAACCGCTCCTCGCCCCGGGGTGTGGCCAGGCAGAGCATGTGCGTGGTGGCGCCGACGACCACGCCGCGCACGACGCGGTCGCCCACCGGTGTGGGTTCGAGCGCGGTCTCGGGGCCGAGCACCGCCGCGGTGAACCTTCTGCGGTCCCTTCCGCTGTCCGTCATCACTGACATGTCGTCTGCGCCCCCTTGTCACCCGACTCGTCACTCTCTGCCCATTGTCCCGGTCGGAACCACCGGCCACCGGCCACACGCCGACACGCACCTGTTCGGGTGGTCCGCATGTCCCGGACCTTGCTCGCGGCGACCTTCCGGAAGCCGGTACGTCCGGGGCAGTGCCCCATGCGGACCATCCACCATGATGACCGCATGCAGCCGCTTGAGTACAGCTTGTGGCTGCAAAGTCGCAGATAGACCCGATACACACCGATAGATCCACAAAAATGACCAAGAGTCTGCGCACCGTCCCGCCCTTCCCCGGCCCCGCGCCCCGGCGTGTCGGGGGTCCGGCCCGGGGCCGCCGCCCGACGGGACCGGCCCTCCATGGCGTGCCGTTGGCCGGCACATGGGGCACAGGTGCCCGGAGATTTGCGTTCGCTGTGTGACAGTGAGGGGAAGAAAGCATGACAAAGCAGCACGCAGCACCTGTGAGAGTCGGTGGTCGGCGTGACAGGAACTACCCGGACCCCCAGGTACGACGAGTTCAGCCGCTACGTGGCCGAGCGCGGCCCCGCCCTGCTGCGGATGGCCCGCTCCCTCACGAACAACCTCGCCGACGCCGAGGACCTGCTCCAGGCCGCCCTCGTGAAGACCTTCCTCTCCTGGGAGCGGATCGCCGACCCGAAGGCCCGCGACGGGTACGTGCGCCGGGCGATGGTCAACACGCAGATCTCCGAGTGGCGCCGCAAACGGCTGGACGTCTACCCCACCGACGACATCCCCGAGCAGCGCGTGGACGACCCCACCTGGCGCAGCGACCTCGCCGACGTGGTCGGGCGGGCCATCGAACGCCTCCCCGACCGCCAGCGCACCACGGTCGTCCTCCGCTACTACGACGACCTCACCGAGGCGCAGATCGCCGCCCGGATGGGCGTCACGCTCGGCACCGTGAAGAGCACCCTGTCCCGGGCCGTGGACAAGCTGCGACGCGACGCCGACCTCGTCATCGAGCGCGCCGTCAACTGACCCGCCGACACCGGCGGCACGGCGGGCAGGCCTTCCCACGGCCCCGCCCCCTCCCCGGACACGGATCGGCACAGCCCCGAGGGGCGCGCCGGGCCCCGCGCGCCTGTCCGGACGGGCACCGGGAAGGAATTCGCAGGCAGTGCCGGACGGCACCCGCGAACAGGGCCGATACGGCAGAGGCGGCATGACACCGTGATCGGATCTTCCGGTCACCCTGGGAGAAACCACCGACACCCTCCGGCATGATTATCGGCGTTCCCGGCGGGCATGGCCTGATCCGGCGGGTGGAACTGCGGACCGGCGGAGGGCGCCCGCGCGGCCCGGTTCCCGTTGCGGGGCGCCGACGGCCACGGACCGTCCACCGCCGGCTCCGAAGGGGGTCGACGGTGTCGACGGCCCAGGCCGGCGTCGGCGCCCCACGAGGAACCGCACCGCGCAGGAGTCCCGGACGGCCCCGCGACACCGCGCCGAGCGCGCCTCCGGCCGACCGCGGCGGAATCCGGTTCCGCCGGGCCCGGGGGCCGTGGCCGGGCGCGAGGCGCCCCGGACCGCAACCGTCCGCCGACGAGGAAAACGACGGGCACCGAGAAAGGAGAGGCGTCCCATGACCCTGGTAGACGTCCACATCCAAGATCGATATCCGACACGCGTCGAGTCCGGTTCCGACCGGAAGTGGATCACCAGCGACGAACCGACCGTCCGAGGCAGCGCACAGGAGGGGCCGGCCTCCGCCGAAGAGCTCGCCGAACACGCCCGCAACGGATTCCACATCCAGCGGGACCTGCTGTCCGACCAGGAGGTCGGCGCCTGCATGGACGAGCTCAAGGCGATGACCGACGACCCGGCGATCCGCTCCGACGAGCGCACGATCATCGAGCCCGCCTCCGAGGAGGTCCGCTCGGTGTTCGACGCCCACTTGTTGAGCGATCGCATCGCCCGTCTGATCCGGGAACCCCGGATCCTCGACAGGGCGCGCCAGATCCTCGGCTCCGAGGTCTACGTGCACCAGAGCCGGGTCAACTTCATGCCCGGCTTCCGGGGCACCGGCTTCTACTGGCACTCGGACTTCGAGACCTGGCACGCCGAGGACGGCATGGCCGACATGGCGGCCGTCAGCATGTCCATCGGGTTGACCGACAACCACCCGTTCAACGGCGGGCTGATGCTCATGCCGGGCGCCCACCGGACGTTCGTCCCGTGCCTGGGCCGCACGCCGGACGACAACTACAGGTCCTCGCTGAAGGCCCAGAAGGTCGGTGTCCCGCAGGAGGAGGACATCGCCGAGCTGGCCCGGCGCCACGGGATCGAGCAGTTCACCGGCCCGAGCGGGTCGGCGCTGTGGTTCGACTGCAACAGCATGCACGGATCAGGGAACAACATCACCCCGTACCCGCGCTCGAACATCTTCGTGGTGTTCAACAGTGTGGAGAACGCTCTGGTCGAGCCGTTCGCCGCGCGGGAGCGCCGGCCCGGGTTCGTCGCCTCGCGCGACTTCACGCCGCTGAGGGCCTGACCGGGGACGTCGCGCCCGCGGTGGAACCCGCGCGCGACCCCCCCGCC